>JAQTVU010000292.1 GCA_028706695.1 Mycobacterium sp. | reverse complement strand
GCCGGCTCGTCCGCGACTACGAACGCCGCCCCGAGCACCACGAAGCCATGGTGCTGTGGGCAACCGTCGCAATCATGACCCGCAAACTCGAACTGGCGATATCAGACGCGCCACCACGTCCCAGATGTGGCCGCCCCCGCACCGGCCCGCCAGAGCCCATCGGACGGGCAGCATGACCGTTTGTGAACAGGCACTAAGCGCGCGACACCGGCCGCACCTAGCATCTGAGGGATGCGTACGGTGACGCCTCGGTGAAGCGCACCGACCCGGGTGCTCCGCCGTTGAGCGCGTGGCGGTTCGTCGCGGTGTTCGGAGTGGTCAGCCTGCTGGCCGACTTGGTCTACGAGAGTGCGCGGTCGGTTACCGGCCCGCTGCTGGCCTCGCTGGGGGCGACCGGACTGGTCGTCGGGGTAGTCACCGGTGTCGGCGAGGCCGCCGCCCTGGGTCTGCGGCTGGTGTCGGGTCCGCTGGCCGAGAGCACCCGCCAGTTCTGGGGCTGGGCCATCGCCGGCTACGCGCTGACGGCGCTAACGGTTCCCCTGCTGGGCATCGCGGGCGCGCTATGGGTGGCGTGCGCCTTGGTGATCGCCGAGCGCGTCGGCAAGGCGGTGCGCAGCCCCGCCAAGGATACGCTGCTGTCGCATGCGGCCAGCGTGACCGGTCGGGGCCGCGGGTTCGCGGTGCATGAGGCCCTCGATCAAATCGGGGCGATCATCGGCCCGCTGACCATCGCCGGAATCCTCGCGGTCACCAGGGACGACTACGCGCGCTCCCTCGGTGTGCTGGCTCTGCCCGGCGCGGCCGCCTTGGCCCTGTTGGTATGGCTGCGGTTTCGCGTGCCGCATCCCGAATTCTACGAGCCTTCCCCCGCCGACCCGGACGGTTCGCTGACGCCGCATCCGTGGGCGCTGCCGCCGAAGTTCTGGCTCTACTGCGGGTTCGTCGCCATCACCATGGCGGGTTTCGCCACCTTCGGGGTGCTGTCGTTCCACATGGTCACCCGCCACCTGTTGACCGCTGCCGAGGTCCCGGTCGTGTATGCCGTCGCCATGGCCGGAGACGCCGTGGCGGCATTGGCCGGCGGCTGGGGCTACGACCGGTTCGGCGCGAAAAGCCTCGCGACTCTGCCGATATTATCTGGATCCGTCGCCGTGCTCGGCTTCGCCGGCAACGTCACGCTGGTGATCGTGGGAGTGTTGCTGTGGGGCGCGGCGGTCGGCGTACAGGAATCCACGCTGCGCGCGGTGGTCGCCGACATCGTCCCGGCGCCGCGACGGGCCAGCGCCTACGGGGTGTTCGCCGCGGGGCTGGGTGGGGCCAGCGCGATCGGCGGGGCGCTCATCGGCTGGCTGTACGACGTCTCCACCACCACCTTGCTGGTGGTGGTGCTCGCCATTCAGGCGGTCGCGCTGGTCGGCATGTTCGCGATCCGGCTGCCGCGCAGGGCTTCCGGCTGAACCTTCGCCCGCCCGTCCGTGCGTAGTGACATGATGAGTAACCATCACCGAGCGTCTCAGCGGCCGTTGACCGTGTTTGTCGTCCGGCGTCGGCGTCACGAGCAGCTGCAGAGCGCCGGTCACCGGCGGCATCTGGGCCGGGTCGGCACGCTAACCAACAGCCGGGTCGATCGCCGAGGTCGTCGATCTACGATGTGCCACGTGGCCGACAACACCACTGTGCCTGCCGGGGAGCATGGCGCCGGTGGTGTGGACGAGCAGGAACCCGACTACCGGTTCACCTTTGCCAACGAGCGGACGTTTCTGGCCTGGCAGCGCACTGCGCTGGGCCTGCTCGCCGCCGCGGTCGCCCTCGTGCAACTGGTGCCGGAATTGGCCATCCCGGGTGCGCGCCGCGGGCTCGGCGTGGGGCTGGCGGTGCTGGCGATCCTGACCAGCGGCTTGGGACTGCTGCGCTGGCGGCAGGCCGACCGGGCGATGCGCCGCGGCGAGCCGCTGCCGCGTCACCCCTCGCCGATGTATCTGGCCGTGGGTCTGAGCCTGGTAGGCGTCATCGCGCTCGGATTGGTGATCGCCAAGGCGGTGACCAGGTGAGCGGCCCGGCGGGCAGCCTCTCCGATCATGGTCTTCAGGCCGAGCGGACGGCGCTGTCGTGGTCACGCACCTCCTTCGCGTTCCTGGTCAACGGCGCTTTGCTGATGATCCGCAACCTGCACGGCTCGCCGGGGCTGGCGGGACTGATCCCGGCCGTCCTGGCCGGGGTCGTGGCGTTGGGTACCTACGTCATCGCCTATCGCCGACAGCGGGCACTGCAGCAGCGTCCGGCCCGGACGCGGGTCACGCCGCGCCGCGCGGTCTACATCCTCGGGATCTCGTCGCTGGTGCTCATCGCGGTGACGACGATCGGCCAGCTAATCCAGTAACGAATCCCCGTGCGTCGAGGTCAATCGCCAGTTCGGCACCGGGTGCCGATTACTGCAGCTGGCCGGCCAGTCGCCGGATCTTCGGGCCCGGCACGCGCCGGCGCCGTTCTGCAGCGCGGGTGACGTGAAGGTGTTGTCCACTAGGACCTTCACTGGCCTGTCGGCAGCCCGCTCGGCCGCCATCCCGGCGATCGCGGCGAGCAAGCAACACCCACACCGATTCCTCCCCTCAATTCCTCGATGTCGCACCCCCGACTGGCGTAAACGGCGTTGCCCCCGTGCCGAAGCGATTTGGCAATTTTTGAAAACAATTAATACCCGCGACACCGCGTGGTAAAGGCACAATGATGACCTAACGGGTTTCCAGCAATCGGTAAGGCGGCCAGTTGGCCAACATCAACGACGTGGCACGCTACGCCAACGTTTCGCCGACGACTGTCTCGCACGTCCTCAATGGGCGCGGCCGCGTCGCCGAGCAAACGCGGGAGCGTGTCCTTGAAGCCGCCATTCGGCTCGGATACACCGCGAGCGCACACGCCCAACAGCTGGTCACGCGCCGTAGCAGAATCATCGCCATCCAGCTGCCCGAGCTCGACTGCGCGGGCACCGGTCCGACGTTGGTGCCCAACTCCGAGTACTTCTTGGAACTCATCAACGGCGCCGCGGCTGCCGCCGAGAAGATTCACTACGCGATGATCATCGTTCCGTCTGGAGCGAGCGCCTCCGCGATTCGCACCTTCAACGTCGATGGGGTCATCATCGTCGACCCGGCCGGTTGCGAGGAATTCTTGCAATCATCGCTGGCCGCCGACTGCCCGGTGGTCACCACCGGTGAACCGGTCAGCGGGCCTGACGCGGTGCAATTCGTCGTCGATAACGACCACCGAGCGGCCACCGCGGAAATGCTCGAGCACTTTCGCGAGCAGGGGTTCACCGCGCCAGCGATCGTCGTCGACACGACGTTGAGGTCCCACATCCGCGACATCGTCGAGGCCTACGAACGGTGGTGCGCCGGATATGCGATCAGCCCCACCGCGGTGCGGCTGCCGGACACTTCTGCTCAGTTGATCCGCCAGGCGCTCAACGCATTACGGGATAGGCCCACGCCAGTCGATGCTGTATGCACGAGTTGCGAGGAGTTCGCGATCGCGCTACTCGAGGCCGCCCACTAATCCGGGCTACGCGTCCCGCACGATATCGCGCTGGCCAGCGCCCAGGACAGCTCAATCCTGCGCTTGACGGATCCGCCGATCAGCGGAATGCACCTGCACCCTAGGAAAATCGGCACCCAAGCCGTCACGGCCGTCATGCGGCTCGTCGACCACAAACTAAGCGGCGGGACCAAACCGCCCCTTGAGCCCGTGCACCAAGTCGTTCCCACCCGGCTCGTCGTCCGCGCCTCCAGCATCCGCCCCGCACCCGACTCCTAACCGGCGTTGGCGTTCAAGAACGTGACGATGCCCTGGGTGATGGCGGCGGCATAGCTAGCCCGGCCGTCGGGGCTTTCCATCCGCGCCGCATCCTCGGCGTTGCGCATGTTGCCGAGTTCAACCAAGACCGCCGGATACTGGGCCAAGTTGAGACCGGCGAGGTCCTCGCGGCCGTAGAGGCCGTCGGAGCCGATGTAGGTCGCGGGATGAAACCCCGCCTGCAACATGGCGTCGCGCATCGTGCGGGCCAGCTGGACGGCGGGGCCCGCCTGGACGTCGTTCACCGGCGGACTGGAGTAGTTCACGTGGAAACCCGAGCCCGACGGCGGCCCCCCATCGGCGTGAATGCTCACGATCGCGTCGGGATGCATCGCGTTGGCCAGCGCCGCCCGCTGGTCGATGCATGGCCCCACGTCGCTGTCGCCGTCCCGCGACACCTGGGTGCGAACACCCTGCCGGCTTAGCGACTGGTTGACCAGGGAAACGACGGCCCAATTCAGCGCGTGCTCGGGGTACCCGCCGGCACTAGCGGCGCCCGAGGTGTTGCACGGTTTGGTGCCACCCCGGCCATTGGGCACCTGTCGGGTGAGGGACGAGTCGCTGACGCCGTTGTGGCCCGCGTCGAGGAAGACGGCCGCGCCGGCGACACCGGCGACCGCCCGGGTGGTGGGCACCAACACGCCCGCCCCGAGCATCGTCGGCGCGACACCGGCATACTTCAGCAGGTCGCGTCGCGTGATGGGCCGCGGTCGGCCGGCCGGAGCGCTCACCGCGCGATGGTAGCAATCCCCGTAAAGGCAGCCGCCTTGTC
>JAQTVU010000291.1 GCA_028706695.1 Mycobacterium sp. | reverse complement strand
CCGGCACCGCCAGAATCGGCGCTGAGCGACGTTCGGCGACGTGCCGACCAAATCACCGTCCCGGAAATCGCGATATCTGGCGGTGGAAGATCGTTAGCCATGTAAAACACCAGCCACCTAGGGCCGCATCCGGTCGATGAGGTCGGACAGCACCACGATGCTCTCGCTGCGTTCGATGTCGGCGCTGGAACGGATGCGTTCCAGCGCGGTCTCCAGGTGCCGCATGTCGCGGGCCAACACGTGCAGGATCGCATCGGATGTGCCCGTCACCGTAGCCGCGCTGACGATCTCGGGGATGTCGGCCCAGGCGGCCTTGAGCTGCTCGGGCGAGATCCTGCCGTGGCAGTACACCTGGACGTATGCCTCGGTGTTCCAGCCGATCGCGTTGCGATCGATCACGGTGGTGAAGCCCCGGATGATCCCGGTCGCGAGCATGCGGTCGACGCGGCGCTTCACCGCCGGTGCCGACAGGTTCACCTTCTGCCCGATCTCGGCGAATGTCGCCCGCGCGTTGTCGTTGAGCTCGGCGAGGATGCGCTCGTCGAGCTCGTCCAGCCGGTCCATCGACGTCCTCCTTCAGCGGCACGCAACGAAACGCTGCTACAGGGATCGTATCGCAATGGATATGCGTCGCAAACGCAATAAACGTCGTTTGCTTGTTTTCTTAGCGGCAAATATGGTAGATCCGTGACGGACTACTATGTCGCCGAGTCGGCGCCTGCGGCGGCGCCGCGGCGTGCGGTACGGCAGGACGCGGAGGCGCCCAAACGCGTTCGCGTACCGCGGTTTCGCCGGTATGTGATGACCCCGCCGACCTTCTTCGCCGTCGAGTACGTCATCAACCCGTGGATGGACCTCGGCACGCCCGTCGACGTCGACCTTGCGCACGTGCAGTGGGCTCAGCTGTACGAGACCTACCGACGGCTGGGGCACCGCCTGGACGTCATCGAGCCCGTGCCGGGGTTGCCGGACATGGTCTACGCCGCCAATGGCAGCTTCATCGCGCGCGACGTCGCCGTCGTCGCCAACTTCCGCTTCCCCGAGCGGGGAGGCGAGGCGCTGGCCCATGCGGAGTGGTTGTCGTCGCTGGGCTATCGGCCGGTGTCGACCCGTCATGTCAACGAGGGACAGGGCGACCTGTTGCTGGTCGGCGACATGGTGCTGGCCGGCTACGGCTTTCGCACCGACCGGCACGCGCACGACGAGATTTCCGCGGCGCTCGGGATGCCGCTCGTGTCGTTGGAGCTGGTGGACCCGCGTTTCTATCACCTCGACACCGCGCTGGCGGTCCTGGACGACCACACGATCGCCTACTACCCGCCGGCCTTCAGCGCGGCGGCGCAACGGCAATTGCAGGCACTGTTTCCCGACGCTATGGTGGTGGGCAGCGCGGACGCGTACGTGCTGGGTCTCAACGTGTTATCCGACGGACTGCACGTCGTACTTCCTTCTGCCGCAACCAATTTCGCCACACAACTGCGGGCAGCCGGCTTCGAGCCGGTCGGCGTGAATCTATCCGAGCTGCTCAAGGGTGGCGGTTCGGTCAAGTGCTGCACATTGGAGGTATTCGCATGACCATCCTCGACGACCTGACCGCGGACACGGCTGCCCAGAACCGGACCAAAGCCGCCATCGACCTGGTCGAAACCTACGCGGCGCACAACTATTCGCCGCTGCCCGTGGTGGCGAGCAGCGCCGACGGCGCGTGGATCACCGACATCGACGGCCGGCGCTATCTGGACTGCCTGGCCGCCTACTCGGCGGTCAACTTCGGCCACCGCAACCCGGAGATCACCGCGACGGCCCACGCCCAGCTGGACATGGTCACGTTGGTGAGCCGCGCGTTTTATTCCGAGAAGCTCGGGCTGTTCTGCGGCGCGCTTGCCCGGCTGTGCGGCAAAGACATGGTGCTGCCGATGAATTCGGGTGCCGAAGCGGTGGAGAGCGGGCTCAAGGTCGCCCGCAAGTGGGGCGCCGACGTCAAGGGGATTCCGGCCGACCGGGCGAACATCATCGTGGCCGACAACAACTTCCACGGTCGCACCATCAGCATCGTCAGTTTCTCCTCGGATCCGTCGGCGCGTGATGGCTTCGGGCCGTTCACACCGGGATTCCGTTCGGTGCCGTTCGGCGACGCCGCGGCGCTGGCGCAGGCCATCGACGACAACACGGTCGCGGTGCTGCTCGAGCCGATCCAGGGCGAGGCGGGGGTCATCGTCCCGCCCGACCACTACCTGCCGACCGTCCGGGCGCTGTGCAGCGAGCACAACGTGCTGATGATCGCCGACGAGATCCAGTCGGGCCTGGCACGCACCGGCTACACGTTCGCCTGCGACCGCTGGGGCGTGACGCCGGACGTCTACCTGCTCGGCAAGGCGCTGGGCGGCGGGGTGGTCCCGCTGTCGGCGGTGGTCGCCGACCGCGACATCCTGGGCGTGCTGCACCCGGGCCAGCACGGCTCGACCTTCGGCGGCAACCCGCTGGCCGCCGCCATCGGCACCACCGTGGTTTCCATGCTGGCGCGCGGGGAGTTCCAGGACCGCTCGGCCAAATCGGGCGCCCACCTGCATCGGCGGCTGCGCGAGCTGATCGGCCACGGCGTGGTGGCGGTGCGCGGCCTCGGGCTGTGGGCCGGCGTGGACGTCGAACCGGCGCTGGGCACCGGCCAGCAGATCAGCCTGCGGTTGGCCGAACGCGGGGTGCTGGTGAAAGACACCCACGGCTCGACGCTGCGCTTCGCGCCCCCGCTGGTGATCGGCGAACAGGACATCGACTGGGCGGTTGCCCAGTTCGCTGCGGTGTTGCGGGAGGCTGCCGCATAATCGGCTGATCCGGCAACAGGAGGGGCAATTGCCAGCCACGTCGATCAGCCTGACCGAGCAGATGCTGCGCCGCCAGCCGGTGAGCGGCGCACCCGTCGCCCACGGGGCCGCGGAGTACCTCAAACGCAGCTTCGGCGTGTTTGAGCTGACCATGTTCGGGGTGGGGTCGACCATCGGCACCGGCATCTTCTTCGTGTTGTCCCAGGCGGTACCCCAAGCGGGGCCGGGGGTGGTCGTCTCCTTCCTCATCGCCGGGATCGCGGCCGGGCTGGCGGCCATCTGCTACGCCGAATTGGCTTCGGCGGTACCGGTTTCCGGGTCGTCGTATTCGTACGCCTACACCACCCTGGGTGAGGCCGTGGCGGTGGCGGTGGGGGCTTGTGTGCTGCTGGAATACGGCGTGGCCACCGCCGCGGTCGCGGTGGGCTGGAGCGGTTACGTCAACAAGCTGCTGCACAACTTGTTCGGATTCCGCCTGCCGCACGCGTTCTCGGCGGCGCCCTGGGATGTACAGCGCGGCTACCTGAATGTCCCGGCGGTCGTCCTGATCGGACTGTGCGCGCTGCTGCTGGTCCGCGGTGCCAGCGAATCGGCGAAGGTCAACGCGATCATGGTGCTGGTCAAGCTCGGCGTGCTGGCCATGTTCGTGGTCATCGCGTTGAGGTCCTTTCAGGCCGACCAGCTCAAGGACTTTGCCCCCTACGGCGTCGCCGGCATCGGCTCGGCGGCGGGCACGATCTTCTTCGCGTTCATCGGCCTTGACTCCGTGTCCACCGCGGGCGATGAAGTCAGAAATCCGCAGAAAACCATGCCACGTGCGCTGATGGCGGCGCTGGTCATCGTCGTCGGCGTCTACGTGCTCGTCGCGCTCGCGGCATTGGGTACCCAGCCGTGGCAGGACTTCGCCCATCAGCAGGATGCCGGGCTGGTCACCATTCTCGAAAACGTCACGCACGGCGCGTGGGCGGGCACGATCCTGGCCGCGGGCGCGGTGGTTTCCATTTTCACGGTGACACTGGTGACCATGTACGGGCAGACGCGCATTCTGTTCGCCATGGGGCGCGACGGGCTGTTGCCGGCACGGTTTGCGACGGTCCATCCCCGAACCATGACCCCGGTGAACAACACGGTTTTCGTCGCGGTCGGGACCGCGGCCCTGGCCGCCGTCGTACCCCTCGAGAAACTGGCGGACATGGTCTCCATCGGCACGCTGGCGGCATTCATCGTGGTGTCGATCGGGGTGATCGTGCTGCGGGTGCGCCAGCCGGACCTGCCACGCTCATTCAAGGTGCCCGGTTATCCCGTCACCCCCGTCCTTTCGGTGCTGGCGTGTGGCTACATCATGGTCAGCTTGCGCTGGTACACCTGGATCGCCTTCTGCGGATGGATCGTGATCGCGTTGATCTTCTACTGTGCGTGGGGCCGCCGTCACAGCGCCCTCAACGGCGGTGGTGGCCACTGTCTCATCGCGGTCCCGGGTCCATGCGTCGACGAAGTGCTCAACCGGTCGCCACGGGAGATGCCGTGACTGTGGTCGTGGGCTACCGCGCCGGCAAAGTCGGCCTGTCGGGATTGCAGTTGGCCGCCAGCGTCGCCCGGACCTTCGACACGTCGCTGACGGTCGCGACAATCGTGCCCAAGCCTCGGCTGGCCCCCTCGCTCGCGCGCGTCGGCGCCGGGAACGACAACTGGGCCGACCAGCTGGCCGTGAAGTCGCAGAAGGAAGCCGCGCGGTTTCTGCACAACCTGGCCAACGGGATCGAGGTCGGCTACGTCGACCGCGCGCACCGCTCGGTGTCGGG
>JAQTVU010000290.1 GCA_028706695.1 Mycobacterium sp. | reverse complement strand
CACCTCGGCCTCGTGCTCAGCGGCGGCGACCGCGGAGCGGTTGAGCAGGGTCTGTTCGGCCGCAGCAGGGCTGGACGCCAGGCAGCGCAGCAGGGCGATGGCTGACCACCACCGGACACGTTGCCGCACAGCGCTGAGCTTGGGGTCGGCGACCTGTTCGCGGACGTAGTCCATGACGTCGTCGAACAGTTGACGGTGCCCGGCGGTGAGGTTGTAAGCGGTCTCGGTGGTTTCGCGGTCGGGGAACGGGGTGTCCTCCCGGAGATCCCCGCTGAGATATTCGCGGATATCGGCGCGCTGCCGCTGGATCATGAATTTGGCGAGCAGCTTGCGGTCGTCTTCGCGGTCACGGCCGGACAGGTCGGTAGGGAGGTCACCAAGCCGGTCGTCGAGCAAGCCGATCAGCGACTGCCACGCGGTGTCGTCGCCGCTGTGCGGGGTCGCACTCAGCAGCAGTAGGTGGCGGGTCTGGTCGTCGGCCAGTTTACGCAGCAGCGCGTACCGCAGGTGTGCGTGGGAGGATTTGCCGACACCGACCGGCGCGACGCAGGTGTGGGCTTCGTCTACGATCAGCAATTCCGGGCAGTGCAGGGCGAATTCGTCGCGGCGGGATTTTTGCTTGATGAAGTCGGTCGAGATCACCAGATACCGGTGATGCGCGTAGACATTCGAACCGAACGGGACAGTGCGCATTAGCCGGTTGACGGTGGACGGCAACAGCAGTTGCGCGGCGATGCCGAACTTGTCCCGGAGCTCGCTCTGCCACTGCGGAGCCAACTGAGGCGAGCACAGCACCGCCAGGCGCTGGGCTTCGCCGGTAGCCAGCAGCTCGGCGGCGATGAGCCCGGCCTCGACGGTCTTGCCGATACCGACACCGTCGGCGATCAGCAGTCGGGTGACGTCTTGGTTGGCCGCCATCATCAGTGGCACGAGTTGGTAGTTGCGCGGTGTGACGGCCAGTCGCGCGAACGACCGGAACGGGCCACCGCTGGCTTGGAAGGACAGCCGCAGCGCGTCACGAAGGAGGCGTGCACGGCCGGCATCGCCGCGGTCATCAATGGTCGGCGGTTCGAAGGTGGCCGCGGCGAAGTCGTCGATATCCGGGAGCAGCACAGTGGTTTCGTGCTCGTGGCCGCCTAGGGGGCGGACCAGGAGCGCGCCGGTCGGTGAGCCGGGCAACACCAGCCAGTCGCGGCCGCGGGCGTTGACCAGGCTACCGGCGGGGTAGTCGAGGGTGGTCATACGTCGGCTTTCGCTTCGCCGAAGACGCCACTGTGTTCGGCGATGGTCTTGAGCCATTTGGTGTTTGCGTCGTCGTGATGGAAGCGGAGCACCAGCCACCCTGCTTCGTCTTCGAGCTTCACGCGTGCCTGGTCGTCTTTCTCCTGCTGGTGTGCGGCGTCGTGGACGGGCCCGTCGATAAAGATCGCGACGTCCATGCCGTCGGTGTGGTATGCGAAATCGGGCCGAACGTAATAACCCTCGACAATTGTCTGGGCATCATCAGGCAGCCGGAAGCCATGTTCATCGAGCAGGGTGAGGAATTGCTTTTCCAGCTCGCTGTCGCACGCCTTGGTCAGGCGTTCAAGTTGTGCCGCTCGATCCCCACCGCCAGCCCCGACCGCCACACTGGATGCGGCAAGTCGCCGGAGCAGGTCGACGACGCTGTGGCGGTCCAGGTGCTGGTGATCCCATTGGTTGCTGTAGGACAGCAGACAGTCATAGCAGGCCTGCGCACAGTCTTCGATCGCATGCGGTGCACGATGGATGTCATTCCCGGTATCTGGGTCGAAGTGCAGAATCTCCAATGCTTTTCGCGCAACCTGCCTGAGTTGTCCATCTTCTGTGGCCAGGCGCCGCAGCACGCCGGCTCCGCCCTCGGCGGCCTCGAAGAATAACAACCGCGACCAGGCGTGGTCACCGGTGCTGCTGGGCAGTGCTTCTACCGCCAGCTCGGAGCCTTCCAACTGGTAGACGGCCTCGATGCCGCGTTTGAGCGCGTACATCGCGGCCATCCGCTGATCTGTGCCGATCGACGGATCCAGGTGTAGCAGCAACGCGTTGCGATGGTCCTCAACGTGGGGGATTACGCGCTGGTAGCGCGGGGCCTCACCGTGCACGTTCTTGGCCAGGTCGGCCTCTTTGCACCAGCGGCCCTCGACAGTGTCGAGCACGTACCCGCGGACGTCCTTGTCCTTGCGGCGGCGTAGGCCGACGTTCATCCGCCGGATCAGGGCGGTGTCGCCGTAGGTCATGGTGCCGAGTTCGTATCCGCTTTCGGTAATCGTGCTGGTGAGTTGCCCGGCCCGAACGCCGTGCGGCACAAAGCGAATGGTTGTGACAATTTCGTGCCCGGCGCGCTGGCGTTCCTCCTCGTCGGCGCTGATCCGGTCACGGCGACGGGTCTTAACCGACAGCAGCCGCATCAGGTTGGCCATCGTGCTTTCCGGCGCGAACGGCGCACAGCAGTGCTGGCAAAGATCGGGCTCGGTGGATTCATGGAGATACCCGCAGGCGCTACAGCGCTTGATCTCAGTGATGTTGACTCCGGTGCCGTCGTCACGCGCGGGCAGGCTGACGCGGTTGACCTCGTAACGGGCGCCTTCGTGGTAGATGAACGCTCCAGGTCCGAACTCGCTGATCGCCATGAACCGCGGCCGCTGGATGAAATCCCCTTCGCCGCCGCTGCGGGTGCGGCGTTCGGCCGTAATGAACGCCGACAGCGGCAGCCGCGGGAAGGAATAGCCGGGAAGGAAGCCTTCAGAAGCGAAGTAGCGGTAGGTGTAGAAGTCACCCTGAAGTACGTCGTCGACCTGGCCCTTGAGAAGGTCGAGCGCAGCACGCGCTTCCGAAATGCGGCCGCGGGCACGTTGCTTCGAGCTTTCGGATGCGCCGATGGTTTTCAGCGTGGTGTTGGCCTGGTCCAGCTCCGTCTGCGCCTCGTTGTACAGCCCACGCCACCGGTCCGCGGCGTGGTTGAACCGCGTCGGCGCCTGATCGACGGTGTCGGCGATCCAGGTCTCCGTCCACCACGGGGCGGAGGTCACTTCGGTGGTAGCCGTTAAGACTTCGGTGATTGCGTCGATGGCGGCGCTGCGACTCGATGGCGATTCGATCGTCGTGAGCACCTCAGCTCGCAACGGTTGGCCGGGCTGGTCGATCTCCAACAGGTCGACCATGCTGGCTTTGAGATCCAGGCCACATTTCACCAGCCAGATTGAGTGGGCGTGTGCGCGAACCAGATCCTGGTTGCCCAGTTCCAACCGCGGCGGGGCGACCGCTCCGGCGACCATATCCTGACTGCGGCGGAAGTAGTAGGCGTCGTGCGCATTGCCGGTTGCGCAGTACGTCAGGACAATTGCCGGCTGCCCCGACCGGCCGGCACGTCCCGAACGCTGCGCATAGTTGGCCGGGGTGGGTGGAACGTTACGCATGCCAACGACGTTGAGGCTCTTGATGTCGACGCCGAGCTCCATCGTGGGCGAGCAGTACAGCACCGGAAGCCGGGCCTCGCTGAACTCTTCTTCTCGTTTCTGACGTTTAGAAGGTTCGACCTGGGCGGTGTGTTCGCGGGCCTCCAAGCCGACGAGCGCCTTGGCCGTCTCGGCGTAGAGGGCACGGAAGTACGGGTTGACCCTTCCTTCGGTTTGATTGCTCCGGATGAGGTCGCGCGCGCGATGCTCGCCGGTGCCGGGGTACCAGGCGATGAGGTCGGCACGCAGCTGGTAGCCCGTGGGCCGCTTGGGAATCGGAATGCGCACCAAGATTCCGGCGCCGGCCATGACGCCCATTAGGCTCTCGATGAGGGCCTGCGCGTCGGCCGTCTTGAGAGCATGCTGGAAATCAGGGAAGCGATTGGGGCGTCGTAACCAGCGTCCGTACGCGCCCAGCCCTGAGAGGTAGAGGTCGGCGCCGATCCCAGCCACGCCCTTCGGCCGGCCACCGGGGTAGGCGAGGCCGCTGTACGTGCCGGTGTCATCGGAGATGGCCCACGGGTCCTTCAGCCACTCCTTGCTGGCGCGCCGGACGGCATCGAACTTCTCCTCGGTGAGGAATTCGGTATCGATGCACAGGTTTCGGCGTAGCTCGTCGAGAAGGACATCCATTATTTCCCTTCTCGTTTCGGCACTGGCGCTCGCCAGCGGCTCGCCACAGCTTGCCCACTTGCCGTCGTTAGCGGCGAGTTCGTCCACGCCCTCATAGGCCAGGTGCAGTTGTCCCGTCTGTTCCAGGTTGGGCATGGTGATACGCCAGCCGCGCTTGAGATCGGCCCACAAGCGATAGGCGACCACATCGCGCAGCGCTCGGGCGATCTTTTTCCGCGGGATGGGTTCGTCGGCGGTCTCTTCGTCGCGGACGAAGAACTTCAGGCTCTTGCCGCCGAGCGCCTTCACCACTTCGGGTCCGAGGTTCTCGTCGGTGAGTGGTTCTCCGGGGTTGTGCTCCTGGTAATCCCGGGCGGCGCGGTACAGCGCCGAGCGGATGAGCCCGACCAGGACGAAGTCGTTGAAGTGGCCGGCCTGCAAGCTCGCATCCTGGCGGTTGTCGCTGAACGCGAGGAATTTGCGTGCGTCGTCATCGAGGTCGGACTCGCCTCTGAGGGCTCTGACAATCGACTGCGAGAGCACC
>JAQTVU010000289.1 GCA_028706695.1 Mycobacterium sp. | reverse complement strand
CTAGCTGCCGGATGACAGTCAGAGGATGAAGAGCATCTCCTGATAGGTGGGTAGTGGCCACAGGTCGTCGGCCACAACGCCTTCGAGCGCATCAGCGGCTGACCGAATCCCCGCCATCGCCGGCAATAACTCGTCCTGCGCATGCTTGGCCTTGTCAAGCGCCGATTCCGCCGAGTCGTCGGACAATGCCGCCTTCAGCCGTGTCAAACCCGCCTGGAGGTCGGTGATCGGCGCCGACACCAATTGCAGCGCGGCGGTATTCGGTTCCACCCCGGCCGCCTTCAATGCGGCGACATTCTGCGCGAGCTCGGTCTGGTAACGAAGCGCCGCCGGCAGGATCGTGGTCATGCCGACCTCCATTGTCAGCTTGGCCTCTACACCGACGGTTAGCGTGTACTGCTCCAGGCGGACCTCGTATCGGCTATGCAGTTCGCGTTCAGTGAAAACCCCGTATTTCCTGAACAACTCGATTGCTTCCGGCTTGATCAGCTCGGGAATGGCGTCCAGGCTGGTCTTGAGATTCGGCAAGCCACGCTCGGCCGCTTCGGTCTGCCAGTTCTCCGAATACCCATCCCCGTTGAACACGACGGCACCGTGTTCGGTGATGACCTCGGTAAGCAGCTGCTGTACCGCCTTGTCGAAGTCCTCACCGGCTGCCACAGCCGTCTCCAGAGCCGTGGCCATGTAGTCGAACGAGTCGGCCATGATCGTGTTGAGGACGATCATCGGCACGGCGACCGTCTGCCCGGATCCGGGTGCGCGGAACTCAAACCGGTTGCCGGTGAAGGCGAATGGGCTGGTGCGGTTGCGGTCGCCCGCGTCGGTTGGCAGCGGAGGCAAGGTGTCGACACCGATAATCATGGTGCTCGTGCCTTTTGACGAAGTCGCTGCGCCTTTGGCGATCTGCTCGAAGACGTCGGCGAGTTGTTCGCCCAGGAAGATCGAAATGATCGCTGGCGGCGCCTCGTTGGCGCCCAGGCGGTGGTCGTTGGTGGCCGAGGCGACCGAAACCCGCAGCAGGCCGGCGAACTTGTGCACGGCCCGGATCACCGCGGCGCAGAACACCAGGAACTGGGCGTTTTCGTGCGGCGTGTCACCGGGGACGAGTAGCGAGCCGAGCTCGGCGTTCCCCAGAGAAAAGTTGACGTGCTTGCCGGAACCGTTGACCCCTGCGAACGGCTTCTCGTGGAACAGGCATTCCATGCCGTGCTTCTTGGCGATCGTCTTGAAAATCGTCATCAGCAGTTGCTGATGGTCGGAGGCGATGTTGGCCCGCTCGAACATCGGCGCCACCTCGAACTGGCCGGGGGCTACTTCGTTGTGCCGGGTCTTGGCGGGGATACCGAGTTTGAACAGCTCCCGCTCGGTGTCCATCATGAAGCCCAGCACCCGTTCGGGAATCGCGCCGAAATAGTGGTCGTCGAACTCTTGGCCCTTGGGCGGCTTGGCCCCGAACAGCGTGCGGCCCGCGTTGATCAGATCCGGCCGGCAAAGGAAGAAGTGCCGGTCGATCAAGAAGTACTCTTGCTCGGGCCCGCAGAAGGAGACGACGTGGTTGAAGTCCTTGTGGCCGAACAACTTCAAGATTCGCTCGGCTTGCGCGCCCATGGCTTGCTGGCTGCGCAGCAACGGCGTCTTGTAGTCCAGCGCCTCACCGGTCATCGAGACGAACACGGTCGGGATGCACAGCGTGTTGCCGTTCGGGTTCTCCAAGATATAAGCCGGGCTGGTGGCGTCCCAGCCGGTGTAACCGCGGGCCTCGAAGGTGCTGCGCAACCCACCGGAAGGGAAGCTGGACGCGTCGGGCTCGCCCTGGATGAGGGTCTTGCCGGCGAACTCGGCCAGCGTCTGCCCGTCGGAGACCGGCTCTAGGAAACTGTCGTGCTTTTCGGCGGTCAGGCCGGTCATCGGGTAGAAGACGTGGGCGTAGTGGGTAGCGCCCCTCTCCATTGCCCAGTCCTTCATGGCGACCGCCACGGCGTCGGCGACGGCAGGGTCGAGCTTGACGCATTTGTCGATCGTGGCGACGACGGACTTGTACACCGACTTCGGCAGCCGTGCCTGCATCTCCGCCTTGGTGAAGACGTTCGATCCGAAGACCGCCCCCGGCTCCTCGCCCGGGTCGAAGCTGATCGCCGGCGGCACATACGCCTCGACATTGGCGATTGCCTGCAGGCGCACTGCGTTGCCGCTCAATGGGGCTCCTAATCGCCGCGATGCAAAGCATCGGCTTGTCGGTTGTTTGCTGCACCGACAATAAGGACTGTCGATGGCAAAAATGTTACGCAGCTATCAAACTCTGATGGCGCAAGTTAGTGCCGCGACTCCTCGGGGGGTCCAGGACAGCGGCTGGCCGGGCTGGCCGGGCTGGCCGGGAAAGAGATAGTCGATGAAAGCCGCGGCGGTGGGTTGTGGCTCGTGGTTGGCCAGGCCGGGTCGCTCGTTGGCTTCGATGAAGGCGTAATCAGAGCCGGTGATGTCAGGCACGAGCAGGTCGATGCCCGTCGCCCGGATACCCGTTCCGCGGCGCCGACGCCTTCCGCCATCTCAGCGCTCCCATCGTCACCGGCGAAGGCCACCCGCATCCCCGGGCTGCGCTTCGGCGACACCCAGGTTCACGCCCTGCTGCGGGTTCTCGCTCGTGCACCGGCTCCTGGTCCACGGATTCACCAACCGTGACCTGCGCACCCTCATCGCGGCCCCTCCTCAACAAAGCCTCCGAGGACATCACCGCCGGACACATGACCTACGACCTGCGCCGCCTGCGCGCCCACGGGCTCATCGAACGCATTCCCCACACCCGCCGCTACACCGTCACCGACACCGGGCTGCAACACGCACTGCTGTTCACCCACGCCCACGACCACCTGCTGGGCGCCGGACTCGCCCAAGTCAGCGACCCAGCCCGCCGCGAAAAACCACGCTGCACAACGCCGCCCGCGCCTACAAGCCGCCTTCGAGGCCGCCTTCGACGAACTCAGCCAACGGGCTCAACTCGCAGCCTGAGCCCTCACGATCCCAACCGCAAACTTGACTCAAGGCTCACCGCCGCGCCGCTTAAGCTCGACTAAAAGACTCCGGCCGCGGGAAGGGCATTCCGTTCGCGCCGGGTTCCAACATGGCCACTCGCCTGGCCAGCCAATTGGGCGCCAGCACCGACACGGCGGTGGCGCCGGCGGTGGCGCCGACGACACCGCTCCAGGCCACCGGCCCCAGCGGGGTGCAACCGAAGAAGTGGCTGACGCCGGGAGTCTGCACGATGGCGACCAGCACACCGGCGCTGCCCAGCACCGTCCCCAGGACCAGGGGGCTGTGGCGGCGGGTGAGCAGCGTCTGCGCCAGTTGCGTCGTCACCAAGGCGGTCAAACCCATTGTCGCCGTACGGCGTTCGGTACCGAATGTCCATCGCCCGATGGCCCAGGCCGCGGTGGCGCCGGCGGCGGTGACGGCGCCGCGGGTGACGATCTGGCGCATCAGCGGCGCGTCGAGCGACGGCGCCGGTCCGGCCAGCGCCGCACGCTGGAAGGCGCGGTGGGCCTCATCGGCGTCCCGGTCGCGTTGGTCCTCGGTCTCGTCGGGTTGCGGATATTGCGGGGTGACGGCCACCGCCAGGGCGGGGAACATGTCGGTGAGCAGGTTCACCAACAGCAGTTGCCGGGTGCCCACCGGCGCTCGGCCGGTGCCCAGCGCCGTTCCGATGATGGTGAACAGCACCTCACCCACGTTGCCGCCGACCAGGATGCCCACCGCGTCGCGGACGCCGCCCCACATGCCGCGGCCCTCGACGAGGGCGTCGAGCAGCACGCCGAGGTCTTTGTCGGTCAACACGATATCGGCGGCCCCGCGTGCGGCCGAGGAGCCGCGCCCGCTCACCCCGATACCCACGTCGGCCATCCGGATCGCGGCCGCATCGTTGGCCCCGTCGCCGACCATCGCGGTCACCTGGCCGCACGCCTGCAGCGCCGCGACGATCTGCACCTTCTGCTCCGGGCTGATCCGGGCGAACACCTGGACGTCGGCGGCGGTTGCGGCGCGGTCGTCCTCATTGAGGGCGGCCAGTTCGGCGCCGGTGATTTCCCGCGCGTCCGCCGGGAGCCCCAACTGATGGGCGATCGCCCGCGCGGTCACCGGGTGATCGCCGGTGACCAGCACCACCCGGCGCCCCGACTCCAGCAGCGCCTCGATCAGCGGGCGCGCCGATTCCCGCGCGGTGTCCGCCAGACCGACATAGCCGAGCAACTCCAGGTCGTGTGCGGCGGCGTCGACGGCGTCCGCGTCGGTGTCCTCCTCGGTGGTGCCGTGCTCCCAGCGGCGCTGCGCCACCGCCAGAACCCGCAGGCCGCGTTCGGCGAGGCGCCAGACCAAGGATTCCGCACGCTGTCCGTCGGCGCCCGGGTCCGCGAAACGGCAGCGCGGCAAAATTTCCTCGGGGGCGCCTTTCACCATCAGCATCGGCGCCGCGTCGGCGCCGGCGGTGCCGATCGCCGCCGAATACCCCCGGCTGGACTCGAACGGCACCTCCGCCAGCACGGTCCACGGTGAACCATCGTGTCCGGGAAGCGAACCGGCCGCGGTGAGGATCGCCTCGTCGGTGGCGTGCGCGTGCCCCTGCCCGTTCTGGGGCTGGGTTGAGG
>JAQTVU010000288.1 GCA_028706695.1 Mycobacterium sp. | reverse complement strand
ACCATGCGAATTTCTTCACCAGCGCTGAGTTCCGCACCACCGACCCCCACCAGCTGGCGTTCGGCATCCGGGAATTGTTCATGGTCACGGTGCTGAGCTCGACCAGCGCGCTGATGATCGCCGTGCCGGTGGCGGTCGGGATCGCGGTGTTTCTCACCCAATACGCGCCGGCCAGGTTGGCGCGCCCGTTCGCCGCGATCGTGGACCTGCTGGCCGCGGTGCCGTCGATCATCTTCGGGCTGTGGGGGATCTTCGTGCTGGCGCCCAAGCTGCAGCCGGTCGCACAGTTCCTCAACCGCAACCTGGGCTGGTTCTTCCTGTTCAAGAAGGGCAACGTGTCCCTGGCCGGCGGCGGCACCATCTTCACTGCCGGCATCGTGCTATCGGTGATGATCCTGCCAATCGTCACCTCGGTGTCGCGCGAAGTGTTCCGCCAGACCCCCAACATCCAGAAGGAAGCGGCGCAGGCATTGGGCGCCACGAAATGGGAGGTGGTGCGGATGACCGTGCTGCCCTACGGCCGCAGCGGTGTCATCGCGGCGTCGATGCTGGGGTTGGGCCGGGCGCTCGGCGAAACGGTGGCGGTGCTGATCATCTTGCGCTCGGCCGCCCGCCCGGGGAACTGGTCGCTGTTCGACGGCGGCTACACCTTCGCATCCAAGATCGCCTCCGCGGCGGCCGAGTTCAGCACTCCACTGCCCACCGGGGCATACATCGCCGCGGGATTTGCGCTGTTCGTGCTGACCTTCGTCGTCAACGCACTCGCCCGTGCCATCGGCGGCGGGAAGGTCAACGGGTGAGCGTTCAGGTATTCGAGCGCCCGCTCAAAGCCGAGGCTTTTCACCGGCTCAGCTTTCGCCGTCGGATCACCGACAAGGTTGCGACGGCATTTTTCCTGCTGTCGTTCGTGACGGCGCTGGTGCCGCTGGTGTGGCTGCTGTCGGTGGTGGTCGCGCGCGGCTGGTACGCCGTCACGCGGCCGGACTGGTGGTCGCATTCCCTGCGGGGCGTGCTGCCGGAGCAGTTCGGCGGGGGGGTGTACCACGCGTTGTTCGGCACGCTGGCCCAGGCCGGGGTGGCCACCGTCCTGTCGGTACCACTGGGCCTCATGACCGCGGTGTACCTGGTGGAGTACGGGACCGGGCGCCTGGTCCGGCTGACCACCTTCATGGTCGACGTGCTCGCCGGGGTGCCCTCGATCGTGGCGGCGCTCTTCGTCTTCAGCCTCTGGATCGTCACCCTGGGTTTCCAGCAGAGCTCGTTTGCCGTGTCGCTGGCGCTGGTCTTGCTGATGTTGCCGGTGGTGGTGCGCTCCGGCGAGGAGATGCTCAGGCTGGTGCCCGACGACCTGCGGGAGGCCAGCTACGCGCTGGGCATCTCCAAATGGAAGACCATCATGCGCATCGTCTTCCCGATCGCGATGCCCGGCATCATCTCCGGCAACTTGCTGTCCGTCGCGCGAGTCGTCGGGGAAACCGCGCCGGTGCTGGTGCTCGTCGGCTACAGCCGCTCGATCAACTTCGACATCTTCCACGGCAACATGGCGTCGCTGCCGCTGCTCATCTACACCGAGCTGACCAACCCCGAGCGCGCCGGTTTCGTGCGGATCTGGGGCGCGGCACTGACCCTGATCATCATGGTCGCCGTGATCAACCTCATCGCCGCGGCGAGCCGGTTCCTGGCCACCCGGCGGCGCTGAGAGGCGGTCGCCTCAGGACTTCGCGGCCGCCTTCGGGCGGGATTTCTTGGCCGGCGCCTTCTGCGCAGCCGCCTTCTTGGCCGGGGCCTTCTTCGCGGGGGCCTTTTCTGCACCCGAGCGGGCCTTCACGCTGGCTTCCAGCTTGGCCAGCAGATCGGAGACGTCCTCGGTCTCGCCCGGTTCCTTCGGCTGCTCCTCGGCGGTGAACGCCTCCCCGCCTTCGAGTTTGGCGTCGACGAGCTCTTGGAGCTGCTCCTGATAGGTGTCGTGGTAGCGGTCCGGGTTGAAGTCCTCGGCCATCGATTCCACCACCTGCCCGGCCATCTTGAGCTCGGCGGGCCGGATCTCGACCTCCTTGTCCAGCACCGGGAAGTCGGGATCACGGATCTCATCGGGCCACAACAGGGTATGAATCACCATCACGTCGCGCTTGCCGAAGTCCTTGACCCGCAACGCCGCCAACCGAGTCTTGTTGCGCAGCGTGAAATGAACGATCGCCATCCGATCGGCCTGGGCGAGCGTTTTGGCCAGCAGCACATAGGATTTCGAGGACTTCGAATCGGGTTCGAGGAAGTAGCTGCGGTCGAACAGCATCGGGTCGACCTCGTCGGCCGGCACGAACTCGAGCACCTCGATCTCGCGGCTGCGTTCTTCGCGCAAGGTGGAGATGTCGTCGTCGGTGATGATCACCATCTGACCATCGCCGGACTCGTACGCCCGCGCCAGGTCGCCATAGTCCACCACCTCGCCGCAGATCTCACACACCCGCTTGTAGCGAATGCGCCCGTTGTCCTTGGCATGCACCTGATGGAACTTGATGTCGTGGTCCTGCGTGGCGCTGTACACCTTGACCGGGACGTTGACCAGCCCGAACGCGATAGAGCCCTTCCAGATCGAGCGCATGTACGCCAGTATGCCCGTACCGCTGCCGGCAAAACACCATGACGGGCCCCGAGCTGGGAATGCGGGCACCGTCGGGCCGGTGAGACGGGCCCCAACTCGTCCGGCGTAGCGACAGCGGCGGCGCAGTGCTATGCGAGTCGGTCCAGGACCGAAGCTGTTGAGTTCCGCAGCGCGGCTCGATCGGGCAGATCGGCGCCGGCCCGCCCGACGGTCAGCGCCGACACCAACGCCGCCGCCTCCAAGACCCCGGTCAGCTCGTCGAGCCGGATTCGGGCCAGCGCGGCCCGCCGGTCACCACCCAGCAGGCCCAGTTCCCACAACGCGTCGAGCAGGCCGACCATGAACGCGTCGCCGGCGCCGATGGTGTCGACGACTTGAGTCGGCCGGGCGGCCACCTGCACCTCGCCGGCCGCGCAGTACGCGCGCGAACCCCGTTCCCCCATGGTCACGGCGACGATGGCGGGGCCCGCCGCCAACCAGGCTCGCACCGTGTGTTCCGGCTCGTGATCGGGATCGATCCAGCGCAGATCTTCGTCGCTGACCTTGACGATGTCGCTGCGCTCGACGAGGTGCCCGATACGCTCGCGCGCGAGATCCTCGTTGGCGATCAACGACGGGCGCACGTTGGGGTCCAGGGTCAGGGTGGCCGCTACCCGATAGGTGTCGAACAGCGCCGCGACCGCCAAGCACCCGGGCTCGAGCACCGCCGCGATGGACCCGGTGTGGGCGAACAGCGGCGGGGCAACGTCGGGTGTTCCCGACAGCTGCCAGTCGAGATCGAAAGTATAGGTGGCGGATCCGTCGCCACCGATGACCGCCGTCGCGGTCGGTGTGCGGGCGGCGGTCATGCTGGACGGAACGAGTTGTGCACCGGCGGCTTTGACATAGTCCGCGATGCGGCGGCCAGCCGCGTCGTCCCCGATGTGGGTCAGCAAGTCGACGCCGCGGCCCAGCCGGCCGAGTCCGACGGCGACGTTGAGCGGACTGCCGCCGACATGCTCGTCGCTGCCGACGATGTCGATCAGCGACTCGCCGATCACCAGCCCGCGGGTCATCGCACCAAAGCTTCCAGCGTGGCCCGAGCTCCCTTGCTGTGCAACGAATCCAGCGCCCAACAGTACGCCTCGACGAACCGTGGTTGGTGGGCCAGATCGCAAAACACCGCGGTGACCTCAATGAACGCCCTGGGATTCCGGTGCTGCGACCGGGCGATCGGCACCAGCGAGTCCGCCAGCTGGTCCAACACCTCGTAGGGCTTGCCGCACTCGTCGACCCCCTCGGCGTAGCGCGCCCAGCTGGCTACCGCCGCGGCCGCCAGTCGAACCGGTGCACCGTTGGCGAGGTTGTCGCAGATGACGGGAAAGACAAATTTCGGCATGCGGTCCGACGAGTAGGCGCAGAGCCGCTCGACGGTGTCGCGCACGGCCGGGTTGGAGAACCGCTCGACCAGCGTGCGGCCGTATTCGTGCAGGTCGGTTCCCGGCACCGGCGGCAGCGTCGGGATGGCCTCGGCCTCGAAGTAGCAGAGCAAGAATTCGGCGAACACGGGATCGCGCGCCGCCTCGTGGACGAACTTGAATCCGCACAGATGGGCGAAGTAGGCCAGGCACTGATGCCCCGCGTTGAGCAGCCGCAGCTTCATCGACTCGTACGGGCGCACGTCGTCGACCATCAGCACGCCCGCCTGCTCCAGCGGCGGCCGACCATCGGCGAAGTCGTCTTCGATCACCCAGGCGCTGAACGGCTCGGCCACAACCGGCCACCGGTCGTTGACGCCGAAGTCGCGCCGCACTTCTGCGGCCATCTCCAACGTCGTTGCCGGAGTGATGCGATCGACCATCGAGCTGGGGAACCGGGCGTGTGCGGCCACCCAGGCGGCCAACTCGGGATCCACGCGTTCGGCACTGGCCAGCACGGTGCGCCTGGCGACCTCACCGTTGTTCTCGATGTTGTCGCAAGAGAGAATTGTCGGCGCGTGGATTCCTTGATCGCGCCGCCTAGCGAGCGCCTCGGCGATCAACGCGAACGCCGGCCCATCGGGATCG
>JAQTVU010000287.1 GCA_028706695.1 Mycobacterium sp. | reverse complement strand
CGGGGTCCGGCGAACGCCCGCTTGTTTTCCTCGTGGTCGCGGACCACATGGCAGACGTTCTGGCACAGGAAGCACTCGATGCACTTACGGAATTCCTGCGAACGCGCGACGTCGGCCTGCTGCAT
Source organism: Mycobacterium sp. (assembly GCA_028706695.1). Classification (GTDB taxonomy): domain Bacteria; phylum Actinomycetota; class Actinomycetes; order Mycobacteriales; family Mycobacteriaceae; genus Mycobacterium. The sequence continues at coordinate 4,559 of JAQTVU010000287.1, read as the reverse complement.
CCGGTACTCCCCGGGCTGTAGCTCCTTGGGCGGTGCGAAAGACGGAATCTCCCGGGCCTTTTCGTAGTTGAACGACACGTCGGTGACCAGATCGCGAATCACCGGGAAGGTGCGTAGCGGCGTGACGGTGACGGCCTCGTCCTCGGCGAACGTCGACATCCGCGTCATGCACATCAGTCGCGGATAGCCGTTGATCTCCGCCGAGCACGATCCGCACTTGCCGGCCTTGCAGTTCCACCGCACGGCGAGGTCGGGGACCTGGGTCTGCTGCAGGCGGTGGACGATGTCGAGCACCACCTCCCCCTCGTTGACCTCGACGGTGAAGTCCTGCAGTCCACCGCCGGCGTCGTCGCCACGCCACACCCGCAGGGTCCCGGTGTACGTCATTTGGCTCTCCGTCCTGGGTGATCGGCCAGCTCTTCGTCGGTGTAGTACTTCTCCAGCTCGGCGATGTCGAAGAGCGCCAGCAGATCGGGCCGCATCGGAACCTGCTCCCGGTGGGTGATGGCGATGTCGGGAATCGCCGCGTCGCCGCCGGCGGCGCGGCAGGAAAGCAGCACCTTGCGCCAGCCCGACTCCATCGCCGGGTGATCGTCACGGGTGTGTCCGCCGCGGCTCTCGGTGCGCTCCAGCGCCGCCTTGGCGATGCACTCGCTGACCAGCAGCATGTTGCGCATGTCGATGGCCAGGTTCCAACCGGGGTTGTATTCGCGGTGCCCCTCCACCCGGATGCTCTTGAAGCGGTCCCGCAGTTCGCCGAGCCGGTGGAGGGCCTCGGCGATCTCGTCGGCCTTGCGGATGATGCCGACGAGGTCGTTCATCGACTGCTGCAGCTCCAGGTGCAGGGCGTAGGGATTCTCCGCGGCGCCGTTCGCCGGTCCCTCGAAGGGGGCCAGCGCCCGCTTGGCGGCGGTGTCGACGGCGTCGTGGGCGATCGCCGGGCGGCTGCCCAGTGCCCGTACGTAGTCGGCGGCGCCCAGCCCGGCGCGCCGGCCGAAGACCAGCAGGTCCGACAGCGAGTTGCCGCCCAGGCGGTTGGAGCCGTGCATGCCGCCGGAGCACTCGCCGGCGGCGAACAGCCCGGGCACGGTCGCCGCACCCGTGTCCGCGTCCACCTCGATGCCACCCATCACGTAGTGGCAGGTGGGGCCGACTTCCATCGGCTCTTTGGTGATGTCGACCCCGGCCAGCTCCATGAACTGGTGATACATCGAGGGCAACCGCCGCTTGACCTGCTCGGGTGTCAGCCGCGAGGCGATGTCGAGGAAGACCCCGCCGTGCGGGCTGCCCCGCCCGGCCTTGACCTCGGAGTTGATCGCGCGCGCGACCTCATCGCGGGGCAGCAGGTCCGGGGTGCGGCGGGCGGAGTCGTTGTCCTTGAGCCACTGGTCGGCCTCCTGCTCACTCTCGGCGTACTGGCCCTTGAACACCGGCGGGATGTAGTCGAACATGAACCGCTTGCCCTGGGCGTTCTTCAGCACCCCGCCGTCACCGCGCACGCCCTCGGTGACCAGGATGCCTTTCACGCTCGGCGGCCATACCATGCCCGTCGGGTGGAACTGGACGAACTCCATGTTGATCAGCGACGCGCCGGCGCGCAGCGCCAGGGCGTGCCCGTCGCCGGTGTATTCCCAGGAGTTCGACGTCACTTTGAACGACCTGCCGATGCCGCCGGTCGCCATCACCACCGCCGGAGCTTCGAACACGATGAACCGCCCGCTGTGGCGCCAATAGCCGAACGCCCCGGCGATCGCGTCACCGTCCTTGAGCAGCTCGGCGATGGTGCACTCGGCGAACACCTTGATCCGCGCCTCGTAGTCGCCCAGTTCGGCGTGGTCCTCCTGCTGCAGCGAGACGATCTTCTGCTGCATGGTCCGGATCAGCTCCAGGCCGGTGCGGTCGCCGACGTGCGCCAGTCGCGGGTAGGTGTGCCCGCCGAAGTTGCGCTGGCTGATCTTGCCGTCTTTGGTCCGGTCGAACAGCGCGCCGTAGGTCTCCAACTCCCAAACCCGGTCCGGCGCCTCCGTGGCGTGCAGTTCGGCCATCCGCCAGTTGTTGAGGAACTTCCCGCCGCGCATCGTGTCGCCGAAGTGGGTTTTCCAGTTGTCTTTGGGGTTGGTGTTGCCCATCGAGGCGGCGCAGCCGCCCTCGGCCATGACCGTGTGGGCTTTGCCGAACAGCGACTTGCACACCACCGCGACCCGCAGGCCGCGCTCACGCGCCTCGATCACCGCACGCAGCCCCGCGCCGCCGGCACCGATGACGACCACGTCGTAGGAGTGCCGTTCGACCTCAACCATGAGACCTCACCCAGCCCTTTTTCTGATAATTCTTCAAATGCCTTGTCAGCCAACAAATCTGATGTCGGGCATGGTGCCGCTGGCGACCAGCATGATGTAGAAGTCGGTCACGGACAGCGTCCCCAGCGTGACCCACGCAAACATCATGTGCCGGGTATTCAGCTTGCTGACCTGTGTCCAGATCCAGTAGCGCACCGGGTGCTTGGAGAAATGCTTCAACCGCCCGCCGGTGACATGCCTGCACGAATGGCAGGACACCGTGTAAGCCCACAGCAGCAGCACGTTGATCACCAAAATGACGTTGCCCAAACCGAATCCGAAACCGGAGGGTGAGTGGAACGCCATTATCGCGTCATAGGTGTTCAGCACCGAGACGATCGTCGCGATGTAGAAGAAGTAGCGATGGCTGTTCTGGACGATCAGCGGCAGCCGCGTCTCGCCGGTGTAGTGCACCCGCGGCTCGGGAACCGCGCAGGCCGTCGGCGACTGCCACACCGCCCGGTAGTAGGCCTTGCGGTAGTAGTAACAGGTGAGCCGAAATCCGAGCAGAAACGGTAAAACCAGCATTCCCAACGGAATCCACCACGGGAAATGACCGAACCAGACACCCAGGTGGCTGGCGCCCGGCTCGCAGGACGCGCTTACGCACGGCGAGTAGAACGGCGTCAGGTAATGGTATTTGTCGACCCAGTAACCGCTGCCCCAAAATGCCCGGACGGTCGCGTAGACGATGAATGCGGCCAGGCCGAGGTCGGTCATCAGCGGGGGCAGCCACCACCGGTCGGTGCGCAACGTCCGTTCCCGTATTTGCGCCCGGGCGGGTGAGAAGACGCCGGACTCAGGACGGTTGGCGGTGGGTGCGCTCATCTGGTGTTCCTCTTCGAACGGGCTATCTGTCGAACGGTACACAGAGAGAGCCCCCGATACGGGGGGAGTTGGGGTTATCAGGCCCTGCTGTGACCGCCGACACCCTCGTCGTCGACATCCCGCCAGAATTCGCTGTCGTACTGGGTGTCGGGGATGACGATCGTCTCGCCGGACTGCTGCACGGTGGCGCGCGCGAAATCCAATTCGGACACGTCGGTGTCGAGCAGGTTGACGTCGCTGAGGATCCGGTCGGCGTCGATCACGATGCGCCGCATCGCCGGGCTGTCGCCGTAGCGCGCCTTCAACGAACTCACGCACCGCCGCAATCCGCTGATGAGGTCGTGAAGTTCGGCGAGCTCAGTGCTGGACAACGTATCTCCTCGGGGTATCTCCTCGGGATGTCTCCGCGGGCAGACGGTGTTATGCATCACAGTACGCCCCTATGGATAGCCGGCCCGATATCTCCTGACATCTGCGGCACGGCGGCACGGCGGCACGGCGTCCCGGCAAAGCCCCGGGTCGGAGCCCTACGACCGCGGAAGCGCCGAACCCGGGGGAGCCGTTTTTGGGCTCCCGCCGGATTCGGCGAGCCGAGTACCTGCCCAGGGTTACTTGGTGACGGGGATGCGCTGCGGCCGCGTGCCCGCGTAGCCGCCGGCGACCCGGACCGTCAACACCCCCGCGTCGTACGAAGCCGAAACGGCCTCGCTGCTGACGTGTGCGGGCAACTGAAACGACCGGCGGAAAGAACCGTAACGAATCTCACGCAGGGTGTAGTTGTCGTTCTGCTCCGCGCGGTCGTCGCGGTGTTCGCCATGGATTACCAGGTGGTCGCCCTCGACCTCGACGTTGACGTCCTTGTCGACGTCGATTCCCGGCAGTTCCAGCCGGATCAGCGCGTCATCGCCGTCCCTGACGATTTCCGCGGCCGGCCTGAAGCCGCTCTTGACGGGTTTGTACCAGTCCGTCGTCGCGGCGGGGCCGAAAAAGTCACGCAGCCACCGATCTGTGTCCCAGGTCGGTCGCGACCACAATGCGAGGCTGCTCATTGACATCTCCTTCTGTTTCCGTGTGAGTTGGCTGTGACCGGCGCGTCACCAGCCGGCTACACACAGAAACATGAGTCGGGCACGCTAAAGTTCCACTCGCAGTTTCGCCGACGACGAACGAAGACGAACGAAGGCCGACCTAGTAACAGGCGCCGGGCTCCCGTTGTGAGGTCGCCGTCATGCGTTCGTCATATTTGGCGATGTCTCGGTAATTCGCCGTCGCTATCCTGACACCGATGGTTTCCAAAGGGTTCGAGGGGCCCGAGGGCCTTGTGCGTGCTCACGGTGCCGGTCGTCGCATCGTTGTGGTCGGGCACGGCATGGTGGGCCATCGATTCGTCGA
>JAQTVU010000286.1 GCA_028706695.1 Mycobacterium sp. | reverse complement strand
ACCTGCTGACACCGCGCGGCGGTGACGGCCAGCCAGTCCACGTAGGGCGCGGCGGCCCGCGCCATCGCCGTCGCGGCCGGACCTCGCCAGGTTTCGCCCAGCGACGTCAACACCGAGGTGTGGCCGCGCACCGACTCGTCCAGCTCGAGGCTCAGATGGTGCCACGCCGCGGCGGCGGCGAGCATCGACCCGGACCCGGGTCCGGTGTGGATCAGCGCCGAGATGACCTCAGGGGCCAGCATCCCAAAATCCACGACGGATCACCTAAGCGAAGCGCGATTGTGTCGCGACACCAGGGCACCTCACTGCCTTGAGAGCTGTCTCGGGAGCCACCTTGGGAGCCACCTTGGGAGCCATCGCCTGCTCTCATCCCCCGCTCGGCGGCCGATGTATCACCCGGGTCGAGAGCTCTGCACCGTAGTCGAGATCCTCGAACTTCTGCTGCTTACGCTTGCGCCAGCCGCTGCCCGCCGAGATCGGCGGCGGCACCATCAACGGCGGCATCGGCAGCGAGGGGAACCCGCCGTCCCCCGCTCCGAGCGGCGAGGCCGCCACCGCGAGGTGCACCGGCGACTGGGAAGCGGGCAATAACCCCACCACGGCGGCAGGGGCGGTCAGCTTGCCCACCGTCACCCCGACACCGATCGCCGCGGTGGGTGCCGACGCGGCCGATCCGAAAGACTTGAGCGCGTCGCTGAACTGCACTTCCGACGCGCCCAGCGCGGACTCCCCCTCGGCCAAGCCCCGGCCGATCTCGCCGCCCACCGACTGCACACCTTCGGCGGTCGCCGACTGAGCCTCCATACCGAGAAGGTTGACCGGGAAGCCGGAAGAGACGAACTGGTCGCCCCAGGTGTTTGCCAGCTGGAACCAGCCGTTGTTGACCAGGCCGCCGGAACCGTTGCCGAGCAGCGCCGACGCCAACGACGAGAGCGCCGAGGCGGCATTACCGGTGCCGGCCGTCGGTACGACGCCGGCCTGGGCGACCGCGGCCACAGGGCTGGCGACCGTCACGGGTGAGGCGAAGGCGGGCAGCGCGGTTGCCCGCGCCGAGGCCACCTGGTAGCGGCTCAGCGCCGCCGAATTGTTCGCCCACATCGCCTGATATTGGCCTTCCGTCTCGGCGATCGTGGCCGTGTTGCTCCCGAATCGGTTGGTGGCCAGCAACTGCGCCAGTCGCGCCCGGTTGGCGCTGACCTGCGCGGGAGGGACGACGGTGGAGTGGACGACGCCGAACGCCGCCGCCGCGGCCGCAGCGGAGACGGCCATGTGCTGGGACCGCTCCGCGGCGGCGCGCAACCAGCGCAGGAAGGGGCGGACGGCCTGAGCCATCGCGGCCGAGGAGGCGCCGTCCCAGGAGTCGATCAACGAAGACAACACCGATGTGTAGACGGCGGCGACGTTGTCCAACTCGACAGCCAACCGCTGCCACGCGGCGGCAGCTTCGGTCAACGAAGCTGCCCCGGGCCCGGAATAGATGAGCGTGGAGGTGACCTCAGGGGGCGCTAAGACGTCCATGGCAAATTTCGCTGACTGTGCTGGGCAAAATTGTGCAACACCGCTCTGAATCGCTGGGCAAACCAAATAAACGAGGGGGCAAAATCGTTATCACGGTAGCGCGCATCCGCCGGATTCCGGCCGCGACGGCCAGGATTTCCGATTGCGGTAAAGAACCCGACGCATTGGCGTCCTTTCCCGTTAAGACCCGACGAGTGGCACGCCGATCGGTCGAACGGCACGGCAGCGTCAGACGTCTCGAGGCATCACTATCGGTCACTCCGATGAAGCGATCTCGGGGTGTCCATGGAAATAGCCACCGCCATGGCCAGTACGCTTTCGACCTGCGATGCTTCCGTGCGCTCATTCCCTAGCCATGGGCTGATGAGTCTGTATTCACCAGCGTCGCCGTCGTAGACGAACAACAGGGTGCGGTCAATCTCGTTCGGGCCGTCCTCGAAGTCGACTGGTAACTGCTGAACGGGGAATGAACGGGTCCTGGATAGCTGAATTCGATGGCGGGAACGGGCATTCGACTCCCTTTCTATGCTTGCAGTTGGCGGCATGTTAGCTTTATCCGCGCCGCATCCGGTGTCGGGGAAGCCGTCACCGAACTCGTTAAGCACGGCGATCACCACCATGAGGCCGTTCGCAAACTCGGGAGCGGCGCAATCCAGATCAACACCACAGCATCGCGATCCCGGCCGCGACGCAGCCGGCGCGTCTCGCCTAGCCCCCGCCGAGCCCTTGCCTAGCCCTTGCCTAGCCCTTGCCTGGCCCTCGCCTGGCCCGCATCCGCTCTGCCCTACGGCGAGCGATAAGATCAGGCCGCCCATCTGCGTCGAGCACCACGGCAGGCAGGTCGCCCGCTGGGAATTCTGAACGGATACGTCCGTCCGCAATTACGATTCGTCATGCTGATCACCATCCTGGTGATGGCCGTCGCCGTGAGCCTGGAACCGTTCCGCATCGGGATGACGATGTTGATGCTGAACAGGCCGCGACCGCTGCTGCAACTGCTCGCCTTCTTGTCCGGCGGGTTCGCGATGGGCATGACGGTCGGAGTGACCGTCCTGTTCGTCTTCCGGCGCATCCTGGTGGGTTCGACCTTCTTCACACTCCCCAGAGTCCAGGTGTTGATCGGGCTGCTCGCGCTGCTTGTCGCCGCCGTCCTGGCCGTCCGGGTCGCCATCGGGCGATCCGGTTTTGGGAGGCCGTCCACCCGGGCGCATCGGCTGCTGCACGGGCGCTCGCTGTGGGTCGCCGGGATGGCTGGCCTCGGCATCGCGCTGCCGTCGGTGGACTATCTCGCCGCACTGACCGTCATCCTGGCTTCCGGCGCGGCCGCGGCGACGCAAGTCGGCGCACTGCTGATGTTCAACGTCGTGGCGTTCGCGTCCGTCGAAATCCCGCTGCTGGCCTACCTGCTGGCGCCACGGGTGACGCGCGTATCCGTGGCGGCGCTACACGACTGGATCCGTTCCCGGCGCCGCCTCGAGGTCGCCGCCCTGCTCAGCGTCGTGGGCGGCGCCCTGCTGTTGGCCGGCCTGACCGGTCACTGAGCCGGGGTGTCCGCCAGGCCGCGAGCTGGCGACCCTTTGCCGCTAGCCTCCTTCAGGAAGACGCCGCCGAGGGTGAGCCGGGCCAACCAGGTGTTCACAATGTTCAGATCCGCGTTCAGATCCGCGCTCAGATCCGCCCCGCGATCACCGCGCCACCGGCAGCGCGAATGATGTTGCAGCAACCGCTTTCCGTGCGGCGCGGCGAGACCCATCGAATGAGCTGCGGCCCGAAGACCAGCCGGAGCGAGAACGGGACGCTGGTGCCCTCGAAGACCAGTTTGCCCTGATGCGAGCACGTTGCTCCGATTTGGGACACCGCCGATCAGCCCGGTTTGTCACTGATGCACTGCCATCAGCAGATCCACATGGATTACGGGCTGATGACGCTGTTCAGCACCGCGTGAGGGCCGATGTGAACCCGTGGGTTGCGCCTGTCGGCGCTACGGCTCGTGCTGGTCGTCCTGGTCGTGCTGGTCGTCGTAGTGGAGGAGTTTTTCGGGGTGCCAGTAGAGATTGCTGCGGGATTGGCCGCGGTCAAGACGCGGCGGGGGGATCCACTCGGTGTGGCCGCGGGCGTTTTTGCGGGTGCTCCAGCCGCCGGGCGCCAGCATGTGGTGTTGGGCGGTGCAGGCGAAGGTGAGGTCGTTGACGTCGGTGACGCCGCATGTGGCGTAGTCGGTGACGTGGTGGACTTCGCAGTAGTAGCCGGGCACTGTGCAGCCGGGGGCGGTGCAGCCGCGGTCCTTGGCGTACAACACGATTCGCTGCCCCGGGGAGGCCAGGCGTTTGGTGTGATACAGCGCCAGGGTGTTGCCCTTGTCGAAGATCGCCAAATAGTGGTGGGCGTGGCGGGCCAGGCGGATCGCCTCGCTCATGGGCAAGATGGCGCCCCCGCCGGTCAGCGCCCTACCCGCGGCGGCCTCCAACTCGGCCAGGGTGGTGGTCACGACGATGGAGGCGGGTAGGCCGTTGTGCTGGCCCAGCTCGGCAGAGCCCAGCAGCGCTCGCAGCGCGGCCAGCAGCCCGTCGTGGTTGCGCTGGGCGGCGCCTCGGGTATCGGCCTCGATGGCCTGCTCACTGGGCGTGCCCTGGGTGCAGGGGCGCTCGTCGCAGGGGTTGCACATGCCGGGGGCGGCCAGTTTGGCCCACACGGCCTCGATTGTGGCGCGCAGCTCGGGGGTGACCCAGCCGCGCAGCTGCGACATCGGGTCGGGGCCTTGTTTGCCCAGGCTCAGGCCGCGCCGGCGGGCGCGGTCCTCGTCGGTGTAGGTGCCGTCGGGGTTGAGGCGATCGGCCAGTTGGTCGGCGAGCCCGGCCAGTTGGTCGGGGCGCAACTGACCGCCCATGCGGGCCAGATCGGCTTCGGCGCGTTCCCGGGTGTCTGCATCCACCCAGCCGGGCAGCTGACGATAGAACCTGCGCAGCACCCGGACATGCCCGGCGCCGAGGCTGCCCTGCTTTTGCCCGGCCGCGGTGCCGGCCAGCACCGGCGGTAGCGATTCGCCCGACAGCCCGTAGCGCGGGCCCAGATCGGCGGCCTCACCGACGCGCCGGGACGCCTCACCGCGGGTGATCGAGGCCCACTCGGCGACCGCATGAGAAGCTTGCCGCCCAACTCATGCGGGCT
>JAQTVU010000285.1 GCA_028706695.1 Mycobacterium sp. | reverse complement strand
AGATTGGTGACCGCCATGGGGGCCGAAAGGTCGAGAAGACCATAGAAGCGTCCCGGGTCATCCCAGAGAAAAGCCCGGCCGTATCCGGCCTCGAGCAGCCGCGCGAAAAAGCGCTGGGCCCGCGTGCAGGCCGTCCGCGCTTCGTCCCGGTCGTGCGCGGTGATCTCGAGTTCGAAATAAATCGGAAACGTCGGTGCCCGCGCGTCCAGACAGCCCTCGACGAGCGCCAGGTCAGCGCCGTCGGTGTCGATTTTCAGCAGGGCCAGGTCACCGACCTCGCCGACGAGTCGACCGATCGCGACCACGCTGCCCTGTCCCGTGTGCGGCCCGTCGATCGGTTTGGCCGTACCGCCCCAGTGCAACAACGCCCGGGCGGGTTCGCCTTCGCGTGCCGTGACATACCAATCCACGACCGTGGCCCGGTCCGCGAAATGGCGGGCGACGTTTTGCCGCAGATACGGCAGGAAGTATTCGGAAGGTTCGACGCAAAGGATATCCAGCATGCTGTAGCGGGCGATGACCGCGAGCGTGTCGCCGACATTGGCGCCGATGTCCACCGCGACCCCACGGCGGCCGAGCCGCTCCAACGCGGTCACCACCATGGCCAAACCTTGTTCGCGATACGGCTGGAACAGCTCGCCGCCGGGGGAATGGAATTGCAGCACAACGTGCCCGGACGGCACCGTCAACTCGTAGCCGTGCAGATCGAAGTTGACCGGGACCTGGGTCACGAATCCCGGCTGCATGTGATCCACGTGCCCCATCCTGCACCGTCCGCCACCGTCGTGCATTGCGGGTGCATTGAGGTGGCTGGGCCGAGGGTACCGGTGTGGGTGCCCCCGGCAGGATTCGAACCTGCGGCCTTCTGCTCCGGAGGCAGACGCTCTATCCCCTGAGCTACGGGGGCGCAACAACGTGGTCGTTGCACCATCGGGCCCCGATAGCCTAACGCATTGCGGTGGCCGGCCCGCTACCGCGATGGATTCGGGGTGCAAGCACCCCAGCCCATAGGATGGACTTTCGTGACCCCCGCCGACCTGGCCGCGCTGCTCAAGACCACCGCCGCCGCGGTGTTGTCCGAGCACGGGCTTGAGGCTGCCGCGTTGCCGGCGACGGTCACCGTGGAGAGGCCGCGCAATCCCGAGCACGGCGACTACGCCAGCAACCTGGCCCTGCAGGTCGGGAAAAAAGTCGGCGCGAACCCGCGTGAGCTGGCCGGATGGCTCGCCGCGGCGCTGGCGCGCGCCGACGGCGTCGCCTCGGCGGAGGTGGCCGGGCCCGGCTTCATCAACATGCGCCTCGAGGCGTCGGCGCAGGCGATGATCGTCAACAGCATCCTGGAGGCCGGCGACACCTTCGGCCAGTCCGATGCGCTGGCCGGGCAGAAGATCAACCTCGAATTCGTCTCGGCCAACCCGACCGGGCCCATCCACATCGGCGGCACCCGCTGGGCGGCCGTCGGCGACGCCCTGGGCCGGCTGCTGTCCAGCCAGGGCGCCGCCGTGGTGCGCGAATACTATTTCAACGACCACGGCGCCCAGATCGACCGGTTCGCCAGCTCCTTGATCGCGGCGGCCAGGGGCGAACCGACCCCCGAGGGCGGCTACGCCGGCGCCTACATCACCGACATCGCCGCCCAGGTGCTGCAGAAGGCCCCCGACGCGCTGAGCCTGCCCGCGGCCCAGCTGCACGAGACGTTTCGCGCCATCGGTGTCGACCTGATGTTCACCCACATCAAGGAGTCGCTGCACGACTTCGGCACCGACTTCGACATCTACACCCACGAAGAGTCGATGCACACCAGCGGCCGCGTCGAGCAGGCCATCGCCCGGCTTCGCCAGAGTGGCAACGTCTATGAGAAAGACGGCGCAACATGGTTGCGCACCAGTGCTTTTGGTGACGACAAAGACCGGGTCGTGATCAAGAGCGACGGCAAACCCGCGTACATCGCCGGCGACATCGCCTACTACCTGGACAAGCGGCAACGCGGCTTCGACCTGTGCATCTACATGCTCGGCGCCGACCACCACGGCTACATCGCCCGGCTCAAGGCGGTGGCCGCCGCGTTCGGCGAGGACCCGGCCACCGTCGAAGTGCTCATCGGGCAGATGGTCAACCTGGTGCGCGACGGCCAACCGGTGAAGATGAGCAAGCGGGCCGGCACCGTCATCACCCTCGACGACTTGGTCGAGGCGATCGGCGTCGACGCCGCCCGCTACAGCCTGATCCGCTCCTCGGTGGACACCCCCATCGACATCGACCTGGCGCTGTGGTCCTCGGCGTCGAACGAAAACCCGGTCTATTACGTGCAATACGCCCACGCCCGGCTCTCGGCGCTGGCCCGCAATGCCGCCGAAGTGGGCCTGGCCGCCGACACCGCGCACCTGGACCTGCTCACCCACGACAAGGAGGGCACGCTGCTGCGCAGCCTCGGCGACTTTCCCCGGGTGCTGAAAACGGCGGCGTCGCTGCGTGAACCGCACCGGGTTTGCCGCTACCTGGAAGACCTGGCCGGCGACTACCACCGTTTCTACGACTCGTGCCGGGTGTTGCCCCAGGGCGACGAGCGCCCCACCGACCTGCACGCCGCGCGTCTGGCACTGTGCCGGGCCACCCGCCAGGTGATCGCCAACGGGCTGTCGATCCTGGGCGTCAGCGCCCCGGAGCGGATGTGAGCGTCCACCCCGCCGGTCCCCGGCACGCCGAAGAGGCCCGTCACCCGGGCAGCCCGCCGCGGCCGCAATCTCCCGAAGAACTGCTGCGGTTGGCGCCCAACGTGTGGCCGCGCAACACCGTCCGCGACGAAACCGGCGTGGTGCGGATCGGTGGTGTTGCGGTGACCCACCTCGCCCGGGAATACGGGACGCCCCTTTTCCTCGTCGACGAGGACGACTTCCGCTCCCGTTGCCGCGAGATGGCCACGGCATTCGGCGGCGGAGGCAACGTCTACTACGCCGCCAAGGCGTTCCTGTGCAGCGAGACCGCGCGTTGGGTCCGCGAGGAAGGGCTTTCGCTCGACGTGTCGACCGGCGGTGAGCTGGCCGTAGCGCTGCACGCCGGCTTTCCGCCCGAGCGGATCGCCTTGCACGGCAACAACAAATCGGTCGCGGAGCTGACCACGGCGGTGCAAGCCGGTGTGGGCCATGTCGTGTTGGACTCGATGACCGAGATCGAGCGCCTCGACGCGGTCGCGGGGGAGGCCGGCATCGTCCAGGACGTCTTGGTCCGCATCACCGTCGGCGTCGAGGCCCACACCCACGAGTTCATCTCCACCGCGCACGAGGACCAGAAGTTCGGCCTGTCGGTGGCCAGCGGCGCGGCGATGGAGGCGGTGCGCCGCGTATTCGGCACCGACCATCTGCGGCTGGTCGGGCTGCACAGCCACATCGGCTCGCAGATCTTCGACGTCGCGGGCTTCGAAATCGCGGCCCACCGCGTCATCGGCCTGCTGCACGAGATCCTCGGCGAGTTCGGCGCGGAGCAGACGGCGCACCTGTCGACCGTGGATCTCGGCGGCGGCCTGGGCATCTCGTATCTGCCACTCGACGATCCGCCGCCCGTCGCCGAACTGGCGGCCAAGCTGAGCGCCATCGTCAGCAGCGAGTCGGCGGCCGCCGGCGTGCCCACGCCCAGGCTGGTGGTCGAGCCTGGGCGCGCCATCGCCGGGCCGGGCACCATCACGCTCTACGAGGTGGGCACCGTCAAGGACGTTGACGTGAGCACCACGGCGAACCGGCGCTACGTCAGCGTCGACGGCGGCATGAGCGACAACATCCGTACCGCGCTCTACGGCGCGGAATACGACGCCCGCCTGGTCTCGCGGGTCAGCGCCGCGCCGGCGGTGCAGGCCCGCGTCGTCGGGAAACACTGCGAAAGCGGTGACATCGTCGTGCGTGACTCCTGGGTGCCCGGTGACTTGGAGCCCGGCGACCTGCTCGCGGTGGCCGCGACCGGGGCCTATTGCTACTCGCTGTCGAGCCGCTACAACATGGTCGCGCGGCCGCCCGTGGTGGCGGTGCGCGACGGGCGGGCCCGCCTGCTCCTGCGCCGAGAGACGGTCGACGATCTGCTCAGTCTGGAAGTGAGGTGAATGAACTGTGTTGGGTGATGAAAACGCAGTAGGCGTAGCGGTACTCGGATTGGGCAACGTGGGCAGCGAGGTTGTCCGCATCATCGGGGACAGCGCCGACGACCTCGCGGCTCGCGTGGGCGCGCCGCTGGTGCTGCGTGGCATCGGAGTGCGCCGCGTCGCCGCCGACCGCGGGGTTCCCGTGGAAATGCTCACCGACAACATCGAAGAACTCGTCACGCGCGAGGATGTCGACATCGTTGTGGAATTGATGGGGCCGGTGGAGCCGTCCCGCAAGGCGATCCTGTCCGCGCTCGAGCACGGCAAGTCGGTGGTCACGGCGAACAAAGCCCTGCTGGCCACGTCCACCGGGGAATTGGCGCAGGCGGCCGAAAACGCGCATGTGGACCTGTATTTCGAGGCGGCGGTCGCCGGTGCCATCCCGGTCATCCGCCCGCTCACCCAGTCGCTGGCCGGTGACACCGTGCTGCGGGTGGCCGGCATCGTCAACGGCACCACCAACTACATTTTGTCCGAGATGGACAGCACCGGCGCCGATTACGGCAGCGCGCTGGCCGACGCGAGCGCGCTGGGTTACGCCGAGGCCGATCCCACCGCC
>JAQTVU010000284.1 GCA_028706695.1 Mycobacterium sp. | reverse complement strand
GGGGCGCTGCGCGGGTTCGATCCCGACGTCATCCACCTGGCGTCGCCGGCGTTGCTCGGCTACGGCGGGGTGCGCGCGGCGCGCCGTCTCGGGGTGCCGGCGGTCGCCGTCTACCAGACCGACGTGCCCGGTTTCGCGGCCAGCTACGGCATCGGGATCACCACCCGGGCGGCGTGGGCCTGGTTCCGCCACCTGCACAACCTCGCCGACCGCACCCTGGCCCCATCCACTGCGACGATGGAATCCCTTGTCGCCCAGCGAATCCCGCGGGTGCACCGCTGGGCACGCGGGGTCGACATCATCCGGTACGCACCGTCGGCGCGCGACGAGTCGCTGCGACGCCGCTGGTCGCCGCAGGGCAAGCCGATCGTCGGGTTCGTGGGTCGGTTGGCGCCGGAAAAGCACGTCGAACGCCTCGCCGCGTTGGCCGCCGGCGACGCGCTGCAGCTGGTCATCGTCGGGGATGGTGTGAATCGGCGCAAGCTGCGGGCGGCGATGCCGACCGCCGTGTTCGCCGGGGCGCTCTACGGCAAGGAGCTCGCCGCGGCCTACGCCAGCATGGACGTGTTCGTGCACACCGGTGAGCATGAGACGTTCTGCCAGGTCGTGCAGGAGGCGCTGGCCTCGGGCCTGCCGGTGATCGCCCCGGATGCCGGCGGCCCCCGCGACCTGGTCGCGCCCTACCGCACCGGGCTGCTGCTGCCCGTCGGCGAATTCGAGACGAGGCTGCCCGCCGCCCTAGCCCACCTGCTCGCCGAGCGACAGCGCTATTCGCAGGCGGCCCGGCGCAGCGTGCTCGGCCGCAGCTGGCCGGTGGTCTGTGACGAGCTGCTGGGCCACTACGAGGCGGTGCTGTCGCCCTTCGCCCGGCGGCGGATGGTGGCGAAGCGATACGCGCAGGGGGAGTGACGTAGCGTCTCGGTGGTGAGTCGCGCGGCCCTGGACAAGGATCCCCGAGACGTCGCGTCGATGTTCGACGGCGTTGCCCGGCGCTATGACCTGACCAACACCGTGCTGTCGCTGGGCCGCGACCGCTACTGGCGGCGGGCCACCCGTTCGGCGCTGCGGATCGGGCCGGGGCAGCAGGTGCTCGACCTGGCTGCGGGAACGGCGGTGTCCTCGGTGGAGCTGCGGAAGTCCGGGGCGTGGTGCGTGGCGGCTGATTTCTCGGTCGGCATGTTGGCCGCCGGTGCGGGGCGCGACGTCCCGAAGGTCGCCGCCGATGCCACCCGGCTGCCCTTCGGCGACGGCGTGTTCGACGCGGTCACGATCAGCTTCGGGTTGCGCAACGTCGCCGACCCGCAGGCCGCGCTGCGCGAGATGGCGCGCGTCACCCGGCCCGGCGGCCGGCTGGTGGTGTGCGAGTTCTCCACGCCCACCAACGCGCTGTTCGCCACCGCCTACAAGGAGTATGTGATGCGGGCGCTGCCGCGGCTCGCCCGCGCGGTATCCAGCAACCCCGAGGCGTACGTGTACCTGGCGGAGTCGATCAGGGCCTGGCCCGACCAGGCGGCGCTGGCGCGGCTGATCGCCCGGGCCGGATGGTCGGCGGTGCGCTGGCGCAACCTGACCGGTGGCATCGTGGCATTGCATGCGGGCCACAAGCCGTTGCGACGCGGCGGGCGCTGATGCGCTTCAGCGCGTGCCGGCCTGCTGCAAGAAGCCCGCCGCTTCGGGGCAGTAGTGGTCGATCGAGGCGCCCAGGAACTGGAACGCCTGGCCTTCGGTGGTGCCCCGCGGCAGGTTGCGCTGCAGGAAAGCGGCCGACTGGTAGGGGTTTTTGTCCACTCCCCGCCCGATCCGGTCGCAGCTGATCTTGCCCAGCCACGCGAGGTAGTCCTGCGGGCCGTAAACACCGAAATCGTTGACGGTGTTCTTGAACGTGTAGTCGTAGTCGTCGGCCTGCGCCGGCGTGGCCAGCGCGATCGCGGCGGCAGCCGCCACGGCGACCCCGGTGGCCAGCCTCGTGCACTTCATTAGCCGGACTCTACACCGCGGCGACGCGTTGATCTCGGCCGATTTCAGCCGAACGGGGCCCGGCGGTCGACCAGCCGGGACAGCCGCCCGCCGCCGCGCCAAGCCCGCGCCACCCAGTCGGCGTCGTCGTCGGTGACCAGGTTGGCCATCACCCGCACGGCGACCGTCATCAGTGCGGTGGAGCGCATCGCCACCGGCCCCGTCGCGGGCAGGAAGCGCTGAAAGGTCAACAGCAGGGCCAGTCTGCGCGCCACCGAGAATCCGCGGCCGTAGTGCTGCCGCAGCAGCCGCGGCCACACCTGCGAGAGGTCGGCGCAGTCCAGCAGCCCGGCGGCCAGCCGCCCGGTCTCCAGTCCGTAGTCGATGCCTTCGCCGTTCAGCGGGTTGATGCAGGCCGCGGCGTCGCCGATCAGCATCCAGTTCGGCCCGGCCACGCCCGACACCGCGCCGCCCATCGGCAGCAGTGCCGACGCCACCGCCCTCGGCCGGCCGGTGAAGCCCCACTCGTCGCGGCGCAGGTCGGTGTAGTGGGAGAGCAGCGGCCGCAGCGCCAGATCCGCCGGCCGCCCGGACGTCGACAGCGCCCCGACGCCGATGTTCACCTCGCCGTTGCCCAGCGGGAAGATCCAGCCGTAGCCGGGTAGCGTCACCCCGTCCGGGGAGCGCAGTTCCAGGTGTGACGTCAGCCATGGGTCCTCGCTGCGCGGCGTGGTCAGGTAGCCGCGAGCCGCGACGCCGTACACCGTCTCCTGGTGCCAGCGCCGGCCCAGTTTGCGGCCCAGCGGCGACCGGGCGCCGTCGGCCACAATCAACCGCCGACAGCTCACGTCGGTCCCGTCGGCCAACGTCAGCGACATCGTTCGCCCCGACGAATCATGATGCACGGCAACGGCTTTGCTGCCAAGAAGCATCCGCGCCCCGGACTCCTCGGCGCATTTGCGGATCCGGTCGTCGAGCTCCAGGCGGGCCACCGCGCTGCTGGTCGCCGGGAACGACGGCCCCGGCCAGGCGACCTCGACCTCGCCGCCGAACCCGCTCATCCGCAGGCCGCGATGCCGGATGCGGGCGTCGAGCCAGTCGCCCAGACCCAGCCGTTTCAGTTCGGCGACCGCGCGCGGGGTCAGCCCGTCACCGCAGGGCTTGTCGCGGGGAAAGCCGGCCGCGTCGATGACCAGCACGTCGCGGCCCGCGCGCGCCGCCCACGCCGCGGCCGCCGACCCGGCGGGGCCGGCGCCCACCACCACCACATCGGCTCCGGCGGCGTTTGTCTGCACGTCCACCAGTATGTTGATCAGGTGAGGACTCCGGCGACGGTGGTGGCGGGCGTGGACTTCGGTGACGCCGAGTTCGCCGAGCGGGTGCGGGCCGGAGTGGCGCGCATCGAGCGGCTCATGGACGCCGAGTTGCGCGGCGCCGACGAGGTGATGACCGAGTCGCTGACCCATCTGTTCAAGGCCGGCGGCAAACGGTTCCGGCCGCTGTTCACCGTGTTGTCGGCCCAGGTGGGACAGCACCCGGACGCCGAGGAAGTGACCATCGCCGGGGCGGTGATCGAGCTGGTGCACCTGGCCACGCTCTACCACGACGACGTGATGGACGAGGCGGAGGTGCGCCGCGGCGCCCCCACCGCCAACCTGCGCTGGGGCAACAACGTCGCGATCCTGGCCGGCGACTACCTGTTCGCGACCGCCTCACGGCTGGTGTCACAGCTGGGGCCTGACGCGGTGCGGCTCATCGCCCAGACGTTCGCCCAGCTGGTGACGGGGCAGATGCGCGAGACCCGCGGCGCCGCCGCCGACGCCGATCCGGTCGACCACTACCTAAAGGTCGTGTACGAGAAGACGGGGTGCCTAATTGCCGCGGCCGGCCAGTTCGGGGGCATGTTCTCCGGCGCCGACGACGATCACATCCGGCGGCTGAGCCGGGTCGGCGGGATCGTGGGCACCGCGTTCCAGATCTCCGACGACATCATCGACATCGACAGCGACTCCCGCGAGTCCGGCAAGCTGCCCGGCACTGACATCCGCGAAGGGGTGCACACCCTGCCGATGGTCTATGCGCTGCGCGAGCCCGGCCCCGAGGCGGCGCGTCTGCGCGAGCTGTTGGCCGCGCCCGTCGAGGACGACGAGGCGGTGATGGAGGCGCTGACGCTGCTGCGGGCCTCCCCGGGCATGGCCAAGGCGAAGCGTTTCCTGGCCGAGTATGCGGGCCGGGCCCGCGACGAGCTGGCGCTGCTGCCCGACGTTCCCGGCCGCCACGCGCTGCGGACACTCGTCGATTACACGGTCAGCCGGCACGGCTAGCACGATCGCCCGGCGCGGCGGAACCCGGAATGTCATTCTGAGCGTTCAGTGAGCATCAGTGAGAAATAGTGAGAAATAGTCGGCAGTATCCGAGTGCCCGAATGTTCTGAGGAGGACACGGATGACCTGGCATCCGCAAGCCAACAGGCTGAAGACGTTCGCCTTGTTGGTCGGCATGTCTGCGCTGATCGTTTTCGTCGGTGCATTGTTCGGCAGGACGGCGCTGATGTTCGCGCTGATGTTCGCCGTGGGCATGAACGTCTATGTCTATTTCAACAGCGACAAGCTGGCCTTACGGGCGATGCACGCGCAGCCGGTCTCCGAGGTGCAGGCCCCGGCGATGTACCGGATCGTGCGCGATCTGGCCAACTCGGCGCGCCAGCCGATGCCGAGGTTGTACATCAGCGACACCAACTCGCCCAACGCCT
>JAQTVU010000283.1 GCA_028706695.1 Mycobacterium sp. | reverse complement strand
CGCATCGCTGGGCGACACCGCTGCAGCAGAATCGTTTTGCGGCTGCCGCGCGGCGGCTTCGGCGGATTCGCTCTCGGGCGGGGGCCCGGCCCGCAGCGCCGCGGACAGCCGCGTCCCGGTGTGGTTGACGTGTACCACGAACGGACGCAACGGCGTGTAACGGATGACACTGACCGAGATGGGGTCGGCCGTGATGCGCTGGAAGCCGTCCAGGTGCATGCCGTAGGCGTCGGCGATCACCGCCTTGATGACGTCGCCGTGCGTGCAGGCCACCCACAGCACGTCCCGCTCGTGTTGTCCGCCGTGTTCTGCGGCCAACCGCCGGTCGTGCTCGCGCACGGCGGCCACCGCGCGCGCCTGCACCTGCGCCAGGCCTTCACCGCCGGGGAACACCGCGGCGCTGGGATGGGCCTGCACCACCCGCCACAATGACTCGTTGGTCAAGTCGCCGATTTTGCGCCCGGTCCATTCGCCGTAGTCCACCTCGGCGAGCCGGTCGTCGATCATCGGGTTCAGACACAGCGCCTCGGCGAGCGGCTCAACGGTTCGCCGGCAGCGCAGCAGCGGGGAGCACACCACCGCCCGGATCGGCAGGTCGCCTATCCGATCGATCAGTCCCGCGGCCTGCTCACGGCCCCTGTCGTCGAGGTCGACACCTTGCGAGCGCCCGGCCAGCGTGCCGGCCGTGTTGGAGGTGGAGCGGCCGTGCCGCAGCAGGATGACGGTCATGTCCCGACGCCCGGACACCCAGACATCGCCGGGACCGAAATCGCCGAAACCGCAGCCACGACGACGACCGTACCCGCTGTGGGTGGCCGGTCGCGGACGCGTCTAATGGGAGACCGGCACCGCGCAAGCGACCGAGTCGCGTACCGCCGCGGTCAGGCTCCGTTCATCGGTGACGTCGATGTCGACCAGGGTGCGCACCGCGGTGGCGACCACTTCATCGGCCTGCGGAACCGGCCCGGCCAGCTGGGGACGGTAAACCTCGACGACGAGCAATCCGCGCTCGATGCGGAACGAAAAACTGCGTCCGTCACCCACCTGGCCGTACCCGCTGGCGAAGATGCCAGTCGAGAGGTCTTCGACGGCAAACTGGTCGCCTGCGACATGCCGGTCAACGATGACGGTCATATCATGACCATACCTCTTCACGGCGGCCGAATATAATCGACGTGGCCGCATTGGGCGCGAAACCGTTCCCTAGAATTTGGTTTTCCCCCTCGCCGACTCGAAGGCCAAGTATTGCTGTCACGGCATCGCGCCGATAAACGAGCAGGTCGACGCCGCTTTGGTGGCCTGCTGATTTTGCTGACACTCGTCGTGGGATGTTCGTCGCGGCCGCTCAATACCGCCCCGCCCACGATCGAGCCGGCGCAGCCGGCCGTGTCGCCGCCGGAATCGCAGCAGCCCGCCGGCGCGGTGCGGCCCCTGGCCGGACACGCCGTGGCGGCGCTCTTCGACGCCGCCACTCACCACCTGGTGGTGCTCTCCCCCGGCGCCGGCCCGCGGGCGCCCGCCAGCATCACCATGTTCGGAGCCCCACAGCTGCCGCCGCGCGCCGTCGTCCTGCCCGCAGCGGCGGGCGCGTTGACCGGCGACGATCACGGCACGGCATACCTGGCCAGCCGCGGCGGCTACCTGGTGGTCGACGTTTCCACCGGCCACAGCAGGCAGGTTGGTGTCGGCGGCGCGCAGGGAGTCGACTTCACCGCGATCGCGCGGCGCGCCGACGGCAGGCTCGTGTTGGGCAGCGCCGACGGCGTCGTCTACACCCTGAGCTCCCCGACGCCGGCCAGCGTCCCAACCGCGACCGTCGACAGCCGCAACAAGATGGTCACCCGCGTCGACGCCCTTGCCGCGCAGGGCAATACGACGGTGGTTTTGGATCGCGGGCAGACCTCGGTGACGGCGATCGGCGCCGACGGGCGTGCCCAGCAGTCGCTGCGCGCCGGTGCGGGCGCGACCACGCTCGCCGCGGATCCCCTGGGCGTGATGCTGGTCGCCGACACCCGGGGCGGCCAACTGCTGGTGTACGGCGTCGACCCGCTGATGTTGCGCCAGGCCTACCCGGTGCGGCGGTCGCCGTACGGCCTGGCCGGCTCGCGCCGGCTGGCATGGGTGACCCAAACCGCATCCAACACTGTGATTGGTTACGATCTGTTCACCGGAATTCCCGTCGAAAAGGTGCAGTATCCGACCGTGCAGCAGCCCAACGCGCTCGCCTTTGACCAGGCGTCGGACACCCTATACGTGGTGTCGGGTTCCGGTGCGGGAGTTCAGGTCATCGAGCACGCGGCGGATGTCCCGTGATGGGCCGACCCGCGCCGCGACAAAGTGGGCTGGCGGCGGGCTGGGACACCGAGATGTCCGACGAATACGAGTGGGTCCCGCTGCGTCTTCCCCCGGAAGTTACCCGGATCAGCGCGTCCACCCGGCTGTCCATCGAGGCCGAATATCGCGGCTGGGAGTTGACGCGGGTCCGGCTTTACACCGATGGCAGTCGGCGAGTCTTGTTGCGTCGCAAAAAAACTCAGTTGGGCAGCCGACGGCCCGACCAGCCCGAGCTGTGAGCGCGGCAGATCCGCGCGGCGGCGGCCCCCGGCTGTATGGCCTGGTGCGCCGGATGCTGTTTCTAGTTCCGCCCGAACGCATCCACGCCCTGGTCTTCGCCGTCCTGCGCGGCGTGACCGCGCCGGCCTCGGCGCGGCGAGCGCTGCGGCGGCTGCTCGGCCCGGCCGATCCGGTGCTGGCCAGCACCGTGTTCGGGGTGCGATTTCCCGGGCCGCTTGGCTTGGCGGCCGGATTCGACAAGGACGGCATGGGGGTGCGCGCCTGGGGCGCGCTCGGGTTCGGATATGCCGAGGTCGGGACCGTCACCGCGTACCCTCAGCCCGGCAACCCGCCGCCCCGCGTGTTCCGGCTGCCCGCCGACCGGGCGCTGCTGAACCGAATGGGGTTCAACAACAACGGTGCCGGCAAACTGGCCCTGCAACTGGCGCATCGTCGGCCCGAGGTGCCGATCGGGGTGAACATCGGCAAGACCAAGGCAACTGCGGCCGCCGACGCCGTCGCGGACTATCGCGCCAGCGCCCGGCTCGTCGCACCGCTGGCGTCGTATCTGGTGGTCAACGTGAGTTCGCCGAACACGCAGGGGCTGCGCGACCTTCAGGCGGTCGCGGTGCTGCGGCCCATCCTGTCGGCCGTCCTCGACGAGGCCGCCCGGACCGGCACACCCGTGCTGGTGAAGATCGCACCGGATCTCTCCGACTCCGATGTCGACGACATCGCGGACCTGGCCGTCGAGTTGGGCCTGGCCGGTATCGTCGCGACCAATACCACGGTGTCGCGGGACGGCCTGACGACCCCGGGAGTCGATGGGCTGGGCGCCGGCGGTGTCTCCGGGCCGCCGCTGGCGCGCCGCGCGGTCGCGGTGTTGCGGCAGCTCTACGCGCGAGTCGGCGACCGGTTGGTGTTGATCAGCGTGGGGGGGATCGAGACCGCCGACGATGCGTGGGAACGGATCGCCGCCGGCGCGTCGTTGCTGCAGGGCTACACCGGTTTCGTCTATGGCGGACCCTGGTGGCCCAAGCGCATTCACGACGGCATCGCCCGCCGGCTGCACGAGGGCGGATTCGCCTCGCTCAGCGACGCCGTGGGGTCGGCGGTGACGCCAGGGCCGCCACCGGCCTGAGCATCTCGCCCGTCGTCAGCCTCCTCGAAGCCTCTTCGAAGCCCCCGCGAAGCCGAAGTGGCGCGACTGACCCGAGCCGGCCGCAACGGCCAATGCTACGTCTGTTCGAAAGTGCCGTAGATGTAGGCCCGCGCGATCGCGTGCTGGAACAGGTTGAACCCCAGGTAAGCCGGACTGGCGTCCTCGCTGAGATCCAGCTTGTCGACGTCGACGGCGTGCACTGCGACGTAGTAACGATGCACGCCATGGCCGGGCGGGGGCGCGGCACCCACATAACGTCGCATTCCCGCGTCGTTGACCAGGGTCAGGGCGCCACCCGGCAGCTCGCGACCGTCCCCGGCGTCGGGAGGCAACTCGGTGACGTCGGCGGGCAGGTTGGCCACCGCCCAGTGCCAGAACCCCGATAACGTCGGGGCGTCGGGGTCATAGACGGTGACCGCGAAGCTGCGGGTCTTCTCCGGGAATCCCGACCAGCTCAGCTGCGGGCTGACATCCTGTCCGCCCGCGCCCATAATGCCGCTGACTTGCGGTAAGGCAAGCGGCTGCCCGTCGGCGACGGATTTGGAGGTCAGGGTGAACGACGGCAGCTTGGGCAGCGCGTCGTACGGGTCGGGCGGCGAGCTCATAGGCGTTCCTCTCGTGACGTGGTTCATTCCTTCAGGCCTTCGCTAGCAGTGCGTCAGGAAGTGGGCCAGCACGTCGGTGCCGAACCGCAACGCCCCGACGGGTACCCGCTCGTCGACGCCGTGGAACAGCGCGGCGAAGTCCAGTTCCGGCGGCAACCGCAGCGGGCTGAAGCCGAAGCAGCGAATACCCAAGCGCGCGAAAGACTTTGCATCGGTTCCGCCGGACAGCATGTAGGGCACCGTCCGGCCGTCCGGGTCGAAGGCGAGCACCGCGGCGTTCATCGCATCGACGAGGTCACCGCTGAACTCCGTCTCATACGGGGACAAGTCCCTGATCCACTCCCGGGTCACGTCCCGGCCGATCAGCTCGTCGACCTCGGCCTCGAAGGCGGCCTTGC
>JAQTVU010000282.1 GCA_028706695.1 Mycobacterium sp. | reverse complement strand
CTGCATCTACGAGGGCACTCGGATGCTGTACATCCACCCCGACGAATGCGTCGACTGTGGGGCCTGTGAGCCCGTCTGCCCCGTCGAAG
This sequence comes from Mycobacterium sp., assembly GCA_028706695.1. GTDB lineage: Bacteria > Actinomycetota > Actinomycetes > Mycobacteriales > Mycobacteriaceae > Mycobacterium. The sequence continues at coordinate 4,640 of JAQTVU010000282.1, read as the reverse complement.
CGATCTACTACGAAGACGACGTTCCCGAACAATGGAGCCAGTACACCCAGATCAACGCCGACTTCTTCGTGGAGCTGGGGTCGCCCGGTGGTGCGGCGAAGGTCGGCATGACCGAAAACGACCCGCAGGTGGTCAAGGACCTGCCGCCGCAGGGCGAAGGCGCCTGAGCGGGCCGGTGCCGCATGAACCCCGGAGCCGCCGGCCTCCGCTGTCGGCGTCCCTGCCGGAGTTCCCCTGGGACACCCTGGCCGAAGCCAGAGCGCTGGCCGAGGCGCACCCGGACGGGATCGTCGACCTGTCCGTCGGCACCCCGGTCGACCCCGTCGCGCCCCTGATCCAAGACGCCCAGGCGGCCGCCGGCTGTGCACCGGGATATCCGGCGACGGCGGGTACCGCACGGCTGCGCGAATCGGCGGTGGCCGCGCTGAAGCGCCGATTCGGCATCACCGGGCTGACCGAGGCGGCGGTGCTGCCGGTCATCGGCAGCAAAGAACTGATCGCCTGGCTGCCGACGCTGCTCGGACTGGGGACCGCGGACGCGATCGTGGTGCCCGAGCTGGCGTATCCGACGTACGAGGTCGGCGCCAGGCTGGCCCGCGCGCAGGTGCTGCGCGCCGATTCGCTGACCCAGTTGGGCCCGCAATCCCCGGCGCTGATCTACCTGAACTCGCCGAGCAATCCGACCGGACGCGTGCTGGGCCTTGAGCACCTGCGCAAAGTGGTCGGCTGGGCCCGCGAGCGGGGCTGCCTGGTGGCGTCCGACGAGTGCTATCTGGGTCTCGGCTGGGACGATCGGCCGGCGTCGATCCTGCACCCCTCGGCCTGCGACGGCGACCACACCGGGCTGCTGGCGATTCATTCGCTGTCGAAGAGCTCGTCGCTGGCCGGCTACCGGGCCGGCCTCGTCGCGGGCGATCCCAGCCTGATCGCCGAGCTGCTCGCGGTGCGCAGGCACGCCGGAATGATGGTGCCGACGCCGGTACAGGCCGCGATGGTGGCCGCGCTGGACGACGACGCCCACGAACGACAGCAGCGCGAGCGCTATAAACGCCGGCGGGCCGCCCTGCTGCCGGCGCTGCGTTCCGCCGGTTTCGCCGTCGACCATTCCGAGGCCGGCCTCTACCTGTGGGCCACCCGCGGCGAACCATGCCGGGACAGCGTCACCTGGTTGGCGACCCGCGGCATCCTGGTGGCGCCCGGCGACTTCTACGGCGAGCGCGGCGGGCAGCATGTGCGCGTCGCGCTCACCGCCACCGACGAACGCGTCCTTGCCGCGGTCGGACGGCTCGACTCGTTCCGCGAGGTTAGTTCCGCCGGCCCGGCCTGACACGCCGCCCGGCGTCAGCCGCCCCACCGGGTACCCGGGCGTCAGCAATCGGTGCACCTGAGGTAAGGAATGTGGTCGTGACGATTTCGGCTGGCAAGACACGCATCCCCCTGTCGGTCGGGGACACGGCCAAGCGAATCTTTCTGGGGCGGCCGCTGATCACCGAGGACCTGACATCGGAGAAGCTGTCGAACCAGGTTGCCCTGGGGGCGCTTTCGCCGGATGCGGTCTCGTCCGTAGCCTACGGCCCCGAACAGATCTTGAACGAATTGCTGCCGCACGCCGGACTGGCCGCATTCGTGCTGCTCCTTCCGGTGACCGGCGTGATCCTGCTGATCCTGGCGCTGGTGGCCGCGTCGTATCGCCAGGTGGTCATGACCTACACCCGCGCGGGCGGCTCCTACATCGTGGCACGCGACAACTTCGGACCCAAGGTGGCGCAGGTAGCCGCCGCGGCCCTATTGATCGACTACGTGGTCACGGTGGCGGTGCAGTCTGCGGCCGGCACGGTGGCCGTGGTGTCGGCGGTTCCGGCGCTGGGCCCGCACAGCCTGGAACTGACCGTCGGCGTGGTGCTGATCATCTGCTATGCGAACCTGCGCGGCCTACGGGAAGCGGGACTGCCCTTCGCGGTGGCGACCTACTCCTTCGTCGCCATGATCGGACTGACCATCGTGGTCGGCATCATCCGCGTGATGTTCGGGGACCTGCCGGTTTACGACCCCGCGCGGATGCCGGGAACGGTGCCCGTTCACCGGGGTGAGGCGCTGGTGATGGGCGCCACAGTGCTGACGTTGCTGCGTGCGTTCGCCAACGGCGGGTCGTCGCTCACCGGGGTGGAGGCGATATCGAACACCGTCGACTATTTCCGAAAACCTCAGGGCCGCAACGCGCGCCAGGTGCTTACCGCCATGGCCACCATCCTGGGCCTGCTACTGGCCGGCGTCGCCTATCTCGCGCACGTGACCCATGCCACGCCGTATATCAGTGAATATCCGTCGGTTTTGTCGCAAGTCGCTCGCGCGGTGTTCGGTACCGGTGTGGTCGGCGACCTGTGCTACGTGCTCGTTCAGGCGTCAAGTGCCGCGATCTTGTTCACCGGCGCGAACACCAGCTTCAACGGATTCCCGGCGCTGGCGAATTTCGTCGCCGAGGACCGCTTCCTACCCCGACAGCTGACGAAACGCGGCCACCGCCTGGTGTTTTCGAACGGCATCATCACGCTCACCGCGCTGTCGATTGCGTTGTTGGTTGCTGTGCGCGGTTCGGTCAACGCGTTGATTCCCATTTTCGCGATCGGTGTGTTCACCGGGTTCTCCATGGCCGGCTACGGGATGACCAAACACCATCTGACCCATCGGGAGCCGGGCTGGCGGCGACGGCTGGCGATCAACCTGTCGGCCGGGGTGTTGTCGACGGTGGTGGTCGTGATCTTCGCGGTGGCGAAGTTCACCGAGGGGGCGTGGCTGGTGGTCGTCGTCTTCCCGCTGCTGGTGTTCGCGCTGATGCGGCTCAACCGCGAATACCGGGCCGAGGCGGCAATTCTCGAGATGTTTCGCACCGACCGCCCGGAGCTGGTCAAATACGCGCGGCACCGGGTGTTCGTGTTCGTCAGCTCGGTTGACCTGGCGGTACTCGAGGCGCTGCGCTACGGCAGGGGACTGCGGGCGGACGAGCTGGTGGCGGTGCATTTCATGGTCGACGCGACCCACGCCGCGCGGCTGCGAAAGCGGTGGGACCACTTCGAACTCGACACTCCGCTGCGGATCGTGGACGTTCCGGACCGGCGGATCAACCGGGCCGCGCAGGTGTTCGTGGCCGAGGCGCGCGACGAACATCCGGACACCAACGTGACGGTGCTGTTGCCCCGCCGGACGTTCGCCCCCGTGCTGGGGCGGCTGCTGCACGATCGCACCGCCGAGAAAATCTCGCGCGCCGTCAGCCTCGTCCCCGACGCCGCGGCCACCATCGTGCCCTACGACGTGCAGTCGCGCATCAAAGAGGCGTACCCCGACGGTATCGAGCAGCGGCTCGCGCACGAGATCGAGACGGTCCTGTCATGGCTCTCCAAAAGCGACGACGAGAAGGTCGATGCCTACCGCCACCCGCAGCGGCCAGGCTCGCTGATCGTGGTGGCGGGCTTGATCTCCGGTCAGCGCGGCACCGTCGAGGGCCGGGTCAACGAGGTCGAGGACGTCACCGAACGCGGGCGCACGGTGCGGCATGTCGTGGTCAGCGACAGCACCGGAGAGATGACCCTCACGTTCCGCCCGGGCCACGGCGGCGCCGACATCGAACCCGGCCAGCTGTTGCGGATCACCGGCAAGGCGCGGCGCACCGGCAATCGGCCCATCGCGATGGTCGACCCCGCGTATCACATCGTCGAGGATCCCGCGACGGCCGGCGAGGCCGGGGACTCCGTCGATTCCGGCAGAGGATCCGACTGACCCGACGGCCGAGTCCGGCGACGCGAACGGAAGGCTTTCGACGTTTTCGGGTCGGCACGCGCTGCCCACGCCGCGGTGGCCGCGAAGCAGCCGCTCGCCGAGATGCGGTCACCCCCCGTAGAGCGGGCGGGGCATCTGGAAGCGCCGGCGTCCGTTGCGTAGCACGAAGCTGCCCGACGTCTCCGATCGTCCCTTCGGCATCCCGCCCAGCATGTTCGGCACCGGCTGTGCACCGGTCGCCGCCGGAGCCGCCTGAAAACCGGTGTGCTCCAACACGACCGGGCCGTTGCTGGGATCGGCGGCATTGGCCGTCACCCAGCTTTGGGGAACCGAGAGCTTGCCGACCGGCGCCGCCGTGCCCAGCCGGGCAAGCACCGGGCCGCGGGCGTCGGGCGGCGGCAACGTCTCGCCGGCACGGAAAGCGGGATTGACGCGTTCGCCCTTGGCCAGCTGGCGACTCAACAAGGTGTACCCCGTCCCGAAGCGACCCGCCGAGAACACCATGTAGGAGATATTCCACGCCGGATTTATCGGTCCGCTGAGGGCATTGAAATCGGCGAAGGCAGTGAGTATGGACGGCGACGTCAATGCGGTCGCCGGGCCGGCGGCCGGGGTATTGGTGCCCGCCCCGGTTGCCAGCGCGTGCAGTCGTTGGGGCAGCGCGGCCAGCAGCTGGGCCACGGTGGCCCGGGTCTGGCCGGCCGGGGTGTTGACGGCTTCGGTGACCGCGGCGGCCTGGGCGGACCGCCCCGCCGGGTCGGCGGTTTGCGGTGGCTGCTGGAAGGGCGCCAGCACGGTCGCCGCCGCGGAGGCTGCGGCGTAGCCGTACATGGTGGCGGCGTCTTGGGCCCACATCTCGGCGTATT
>JAQTVU010000281.1 GCA_028706695.1 Mycobacterium sp. | reverse complement strand
CCGTGTCGGGCAGAGCTGGCGAGCGGCGCGGGTCCGAAGAGACCCGGGTAGCGCTGGTGCGGCGCGCACGGAGAATGAATCGCAAACGGGCGCAAGCGTTTCCGGACGCGCACTGTGAGCTGGACTTCACGACGCCGCTGGAGCTCACGGTGGCCACCATCTTGTCGGCGCAGAGCACCGACAAGCGCGTCAACCTGACGACGCCGGCGCTGTTCGCGCGGTATCCCTCGGCGCTGGCCTATGCAGAGGCCGACCGTGACGAACTGGAAAAGCTCATCCGTCCGACTGGTTTCTTTCGCAACAAGGCGGCCTCGCTCATCGGGCTCGGGCAGGCCCTGGTCGAACGGTTCCACGGCGAGGTGCCGTCGACCATGGAGCAACTGGTCACGCTGCCCGGGGTGGGGCGCAAAACCGCCAACGTCATCCTGGGCAACGCCTTCGGCGTCCCGGGCATCGCCGTCGACACCCATTTCCGGCGGCTGGTGCACAGGTGGCGTTGGACCGCCGAGCAGGATCCGGTCAAGATCGAGCACTCCGTCGGCGAGTTGATCGAACGCAGCGAGTGGACCCAGCTGAGCCACCGGGTGATCTTCCACGGCCGCCGGGTCTGCCACTCCCGAAAGCCGGCCTGCGGCGTCTGTCTGGTCGCCAGGGATTGTCCCTCCTTCGGTCTGGGCCCCACCGAACCATTGCTCGCCGCCCCCCTGGTGCAGGGCCCGGAAACGGATCACCTGCTGGCCCTGGCCGGGCTGTAAGCACGGATCGGGAAACGACCGTACGACCTTGACCAGATCGACCCGCTGGACCATTGCGATCCTGGCCGTGGTGGCGGCCCTGGTGGTGGCGCTGGTCGCCCAGCTGCGCGACGACACCCCGACGCCGGCGGCCCCCCGCACGGCGGCCGACCGCGAACACCGCGACGCCGACACCCCGGCTGCGTTGGCGGGTCCGCGCAGGCGCGCGGAGCTGCCGCCCTGCCCCGCCGACGGCACCGGCCCCGGACCGGCGGCATTGCGCGGGGTGACGGCGGAGTGTGCGGCCGACGGCGCGGCCGTCGATGTCGCCCGGATGCTGGCCGGCCGGCGGGTGGTCCTCGACTTGTGGGCTTATTGGTGCCCGCCGTGCGTCGCCGAACTGCCCGCGATGGCCGAATATCAGCGACGGGTCGGCCCGGGCGTGCTGGTGGTGACGGTCCACCAGGACGAGAACGAAGCGGCCGCGCTGCTGCGGCTGGCGGAACTGGGCATACGGCTGCCGACACTGCAAGACGGTCGTCGCCGGATCGCGGCGGCACTGGGGGTCGCAAACGTGATGCCCGCGACAGTGGTCCTGCGGCCGGACGGTAGCGTTGCGCAGACACTGCCGCGGGCCTTCGCCAGTGCCGACGAGATCGCGGCTGCGGTCGGAAACGATGCGGGATGAGGCGGCATCCCGACCGGACGGACAACCTGGAGGCGGCGGTGAGTGCTGGGGATCCCGCCCGGGCGCGGGGGACGGTTCCCCTGACACCTGAGGTCTGCCCGGCCTGGCTGCGTCCCCTGGTTGACAACGTCGAAGAGATCCCCGACGCGTACCGACGTCGCCTGCCGACCGACGTGCTGGCGATGGTGACCGACAGGGGCACCTCGTCGCCGGCGTCGGTGCGCCGGCAGAGCCGCGAAGCCGCCGTGCTGGTGCTGTTCTCGGGCCCCCGCACCGGGCCGCCCGACGGCGGTGTCCCCCATGACGCCGACCTGTTGGTGACGGTGCGGGCCACGTCCTTGCGTCATCACGCCGGGCAGGCGGCGTTTCCCGGCGGCGCCTCCGATCCCACCGACGAAGGTCCGGTGGCCACCGCCTTACGCGAAGCGCGCGAGGAGACCGGCATCGACCCGTCCCGGCTGCATCCGCTCGCCACCCTGGAGCGCACCTTCATCGCGCCGTCGCGGTTTCACGTCGTCCCGGTGCTGGCGTACTCGCCCGACCCCGGTCCGGTGGCCGTCGTCAACGAGGCCGAGACGGCGATAGTGGCGCGAGTTCCGGTGCGCGCCTTCATCAACCCGGCCAACCGGTTCACGGTCTACCGCCGCGGCTTCGGGCGCCAATGGGCCGGCCCCGCCTTCCTGCTGAACGAGATGCTGGTGTGGGGATTCACCGGTCAGGTGATCTCCGCGCTGCTCGACGTCGCCGGCTGGGCGCGGCCATGGGACACCACGCACGTGCGGGAGTTGGACGAGGCAATGGAGTTGGTCGGCGGTCAAGGCGAGACCCGATGAGTTCGATGACCCCGTCGCAGTGGCTGGACGTCGCCGTCTTGGCGGTCGCGTTCATCGCCGCGGTGTCCGGGTGGCGTTCGGGCGCGCTGGGCTCCGTGCTTTCGTTCGCCGGGGTGCTGCTCGGCGCGATCGCCGGGGTGCTGCTGGCGCCCCACATCGTCAGCCAGATCGCCGCCGCCCGCGCCAAACTGTTCACCGCCCTGTTTCTGATCCTGGCGCTGGTGGTCGTCGGTGAGGTCGCCGGTGTGGTGCTGGGCCGGGCGGTCCGGGGCGCCATCCACAGCCGCGCGATCCGCTTGGTCGACTCCGTCATCGGGGTGGGCGTGCAGGTGGTCGTGGTGCTGACCGCGGCCTGGTTGCTGGCGACTCCGCTGACCCAATCGAAGGACCAGCCCGAGCTGGCCGCCGCGGTGCGGGGTTCACGGGTGCTCGCTCGGGTCAACGAGGTCGCGCCGCCGTGGCTCAAGACGGTGCCCAAGCGGCTCTCCGCGCTGCTGAACACCTCCGGGCTGCCCGCGGTGCTCGAGCCGTTCAGCCGCACCCCGGTGATTCCGGTCGCATCGCCGGACCCTGCCCTGGCAACCAACCCGGTGGTGATGGCGGCCGCGCCGAGCGTCGTCAAGGTGCGCAGCCTGGCGCCCAGCTGCCAGAAGGTGTTGGAAGGCAGCGGATTCGTTATCGCACCCGATCGGGTGATGACCAACGCGCACGTGGTGGCCGGCTCCAACAGCGTCCAGATCTTCGCCAGTGGCAACCCCCTGGACGCTACCGTGGTGTCGTACAACCCGTTCGTCGACATCGCCATCCTCGCCGTGCCGCATCTGCCGCCACCGCCGCTGCCCTTCTCCGAGGCCGATGCCAAAACCGGTACCGGCGTGGTGGTGCTGGGTTATCCCGGCGGCGGCAACTTCACCGCGACGCCGGCCAGGATCCGCGAGCTCATCAAGCTCACCGGCCCCGACATCTACCGGGACCCGGCGCCGGTCACCCGCGACGTGTATACCATCAGAGCCGATGTGGAGCAGGGCAATTCGGGTGGGCCGTTGATCGATCTGCGCGGTCACGTGCTCGGTGTGGTGTTCGGCGCGGCCGTCGACGACCCCGACACCGGGTTCGTGTTGACCTCCGAGGAAGTGTCCGGTCAGCTAGCCCAGATCGGCGACACGCAGCAGGTGGCCACCGGAGCCTGCGTCAGCTGACGGTACGTGCGTTCAGCCCACTCGGGGCCGGTGCACCTGCTCGAGGAATCTCATCAGGTGCCTGTTGACCTCCCCGGGCTGCTCTTCGTGGCTGAAATGCCCAGCGCCGCTGATGGATACGTAGCGACCGTGCGGTGCGTAGCGTTGCGTGCGATCCACCGGGTCGGCCAGCACGTAGGGATCGGCGTCACCGCGGAGATGCAGCAGCGGCATGCCCAGCTGCCGGGATATCGACCGAATGAATCGCCAGCCTTCGGTGCGCAGCTGGCTGCGCACCGCCCAGCGCTGGTATTCCAGGGCGCAGTGCGCGGCCGCCGGGATCTGGATCGCCGTCCGCAGATAACCGATGGTTTGTGAAAAATCTTCAGACGCAAGCCATTTCGCAGAGCTACGACCGGCGACCAGGCGTTCGATCTCGGCCCCGTCGTCTCGGGTCAGCAGTCGTTCCGGCCAGATGGGCAGCTGGTAGTGCAACACGCTGGGCAACAGCGCGCGCGCTTGCTCGCGACGTGTCAGCGTGGAGCGCCGCAACGCGCCGGGGTGCGGTGAGCTGATCAGCGCGATGGCGCGCACCAGCCGCGAATGCAGCAGCGCGGTGGCCCAGCAGGCCAGCCCGCCGTCGGCGTGGCCGACCAGCGTCGCCGAGGGGTGCCCGAGCGCGCGGATCAGCCCGGCGGTGTCACCGGCCAGCGTCCAGCCGTCGTAGCCGCGGGGCGGCTTGTCGCTGCCGCCGTAGCCGCGCAGGTCCACGGCGACCACGCGCGCCCCGGTCAGCCCGCGCAGTTGGTGGCGCCAGGACCACCAGAACGAGCCGAAGCCGTGCGACAGGATCACCAGCGGCCGCGCGGCGACCGGTCCGGTGACGTCCTGGCCACCGGGCAGCGCCTCGACGACGTGGAATCGGATGCCGTTGGCGTGCACGTCCAGATGCCGCCATGGCCCGTCGATGCGGGTCATCGACGGATCCGGCGCCGGCATTTACCAGCCCGAGGTATCGGCGGGGCCGCTGCTTCCGGAGTTTTCACCCGGGCCGGGTGCCGCCACGGTGTGGCGCCCGCCCGCGCCCGCCTTGTCATGACCCGGCGTGAGCGCGGTGCGGGCTTCCTTCACCGATTCGATCGTCTGGCGGGGCCCGCGGATCCGGCGCACCCTGAGGAAGCCCAGCAGTGCCAGCACTGCGGTGGCGAAAACCATGGCGCCGAACACGATCAGGTAGGCCACCCAGCGCCACAGCCACATGTCGAGCAGCTCGGCGACGAACAGGAAGAAAAAAAAC
>JAQTVU010000280.1:1910-4735 GCA_028706695.1 Mycobacterium sp. | reverse complement strand
CCTCAGGATCCGCCAACCGTGCGGCTCGACCACCGCCTCGTCGACGATCTGCTGCGGCGGCGCCGACGAGCCCGCCTCGACGCGCACACGCCCGCCGCCCAATTCGTCCATCGTCAGGCGCAGCGGCTGGTCGCCGATGTTGAGCGCAACCACCAAAGCGTGCTCGCCGCTGCGCGTCTCGTAGACGTAATCCAGGTTGGACAGCCGCAACACCCGGGTCGACGCTCGGTGCAGCCACGGGTGGCGCCGGCGCAACCCGAGAAGGAACTGGTGCAGCGCCCACACCTCGGCACCGAAGGCGTCCAACGGCATTGGGCGAGTGCCGAACTCGGGCCGCACCGCGTCGTCGCCGCCGTACCGCTCCTCCTTGACGCCGCGGAACCCGAACTCGTCGCCGGCGTACACGCTGGGCACGCCGCCGACGGTCAGAAGCAACACCAGCGCGTGGGGCAGATGATCGGGACGCTCGAGCCGGCTGGCGATGCGTGTGACGTCGTGATTGCCGACGAACGTCAGCGGGGGGAAACGCGACAGAAACTGGTTGTGCCGGTGCAGCGCCCAATCCAGCTCGAAGAGATTGCCGTCGTTGAGGCTGCTCCAGGTCGCCTTCCACAGCTCGTACTGGGTGGACGAGTCGAACGTGGCCGCGTCCACCACCGCGGCGTAGTCGCCGTGGATGAACTCGCCGACGAACCAGGCGTCCGGATGCCGTTCGCGCACCTTCGGCAAGGTTTCGGACCAGAAGCGTGGTGGGACGGCGTAAGCCGCGTCCAGGCGCCAGCCATCCGCGCCCCGCTTCAGCCAGTGCGCCATGACGTCGACGACGTAGTCGACGACCTCGGGGTTGTCGTGATTGAGGGCGATGAGTTCCGGGTGACCCTCGAACGTGTCGAAACGACCGAGTCGTCCGCGGAACCACCGCGCCGACGACGGATCGTCGTGCGCTTCTCGATATCTCGCGAAATCGGTGCCCACGTGATGGAACACGCCGTCGAGCAGGATGCGCAGCCCGCGCCGGTGGGCCTCGGCGACGAGGTGGTCGAAATCGGCGTCGTCCCCGAGTCGGGGGTCGATGTGGTAGTGGTCGGTGGTGTCGTAGCCGTGGGTGCGCGAAGCGAAGATCGGTCCGAGCGCGAGCCCGGATGCGCCCAGTTCGATGACGTGGTCCAACCAGCCGACGAGCCGCCGCAGCCGGTGTTCACCCGGCTGCGGCGGCTCGAATCGCTGGGGAAACGCGCCGACGAAGCCCAGCGGGTAGACCTGCCACCAGATCGCATGTTCGATCCAGGCGGGCCGGCTCACGCTCCGCCGACGCCGGCCAGCGTCTGCGAGGCGATCATCGCCTGGGCCACGCCGGTAATGATCGCCGCGGCCTTCAATGCTTCCAGGATCGTCTCCCGGCTCACCCCTGCCTCACGCAGCGTGTGCTCGTGAGAGGCCACGCAGTCCGGGCATCCGTTGATCGACGACACCGCGAAGCACCACAACTCGAAATTCGCCTTCTCCACGCCGGGATTGCCGATGATGTTCATCCGCAATCCCGCGCGCAGGTCGTCGTACTTGCCGTCGAGGAAGCTACGGCCGCGGTAGAACACGTTGTTCATGCCCATGATCGATGCGGCTCCCAGCGCCGCGTGGTATGCCTCGGCGGACAAGATGTCGGCCGCTTCGGCACCGATCTCGGCCAGCACCTGCGGATTTCGGGTCGCCGCCGCGCACGCCAGGAGCGTGCCCCACAGCTGCTCCTCGTGCAGCGCGGTGGTGCGGGCGATCGACCCCAGGTTGAGCTTGAGATCCTTGGCGTACTCGGGCAGCGCACCCTTGAGGTTCTCGACCCCCATATCACCTCCTGATCAAGCTTGCGACGGCGCGGCCCGGATTTACGCAGAGGCCTTGAGCAGCTCCGTCGCGTTCAGCGTCGGGTCGCCTTTGCGCCAGTTGCAGGCGCACAGTTCGTCGGATTGCAGCGCGTCGAGCACCCGCAGCACTTCTTCGACGTTGCGGCCCACCGAGCCGGCGGTCGCCGAGGCGAACTGGATCTCGTTGTTGGGGTCCACCAGGAAGGTCACCCGGTCGGCCACCCCGTCGGCGTTGAGCACCCCGGTGGCCAGGCACAGCTCGCGCTTGATGTCCGAAAGCATCGGGAAGGGCAGCTGCTTGAGGTCATCGTGCCGGGCGCGCCAGTTGAAGTGGACAAACTCGCTGTCGATGGAGACACCCAGCACCTGGGCGTCCCGGTCGGCGAATTCGTCGTTCAGCTTGCCGAAGGCCGCGATCTCGGTGGGGCAGACGAAGGTGAAGTCCTTCGGCCAGAAGAAGATCACCCGCCACTTGCCGGCGTAGTCGTCGCTGGTGATGGTGGTGAAGTAGTCGGACGGATCCTTGGCGTCGACTTTGGACAGGTCACCGGGGATCAGCGCGGTGAGCTGGTAGGCGGGGAACTGGTCGCCGATGGTCAGCAGTGACATATCGCTCCTTACAAATCTGTGTCGCAACGGGTCTTGGAGTCTCGACCATGTTACCTGCGCCGCACTGTCAGGTAAAGGTGATTTAACACACTATACTAATAAGAATGTCCGATAAGAGCTATCAGCCTACCATCGCCGGGCTGCGTGCGTTCGTCGCGATCGCGGAGAAGCGGCACTTCAGCAGTGCCGCGCCGACTCTCGGCGTGAGTCAGTCGACGCTGTCGCAGGCGCTGGCGGCACTGGAAGCCGGGCTCGGGACCCAGCTGATCGAGCGGTCCACAAGGCGCGTCTTCCTGACCGCGGCGGGCGCCCAACTGCTGCCGCACGCTCAGGCCGTGGTCGAGGCGATGGACGCGT
>JAQTVU010000280.1:0-1900 GCA_028706695.1 Mycobacterium sp. | reverse complement strand
CGGCCGGCACCACCGACCCGCTGCGGGCCAGCATGTGCCTGGGCCTGATCCCGACGGTAGCGCCGTACGTGCTGCCGACCGTGCTGGCCGGGCTAGCCGAGCGACTACCCGAGCTGAAACTGCGGGTCATCGAGGACCAAACGCAGCGGCTGCTGACCGCCCTGCGGGAAGGATCGTTGGACGCGGCGATGATCGCGCTACCCGCCGATGCCCCCGGGGTCACCGCGGTCCCGATCTATGACGAGGATTTCGTGCTCGCCCTGCCACCCGGGCATCCGTTGTCGGGCAAGCGTCGGGTGTCGACGACCGCGCTGGCGCAGCTGCCGTTGTTGCTGCTCGACGAGGGCCACTGCCTGCGTGATCAGGCGCTGGACGTCTGCCGGCTGGCCGGGGTGCGACCCGAGCTGGCCGATACCCGGGCGGCGTCGTTGTCCACGGCCGTGCAATGTGCGACCGGCGGGCTCGGGGTGACTCTGATCCCGCAGACGGCGGTGCCGGTCGAGGCGGCGCGGAGCGGGCTCGGGCTTGCCCAGTTCGCCGCACCCCGCCCCGGGCGCCGCATCGGACTGGTCTTCCGCGCCTCCAGCGGCCGCGACGAGTCCTATCGGCAGTTGGCCGAGATCATCGGCGCGTTGATCGGCGCCGAACATCAGGTCCGGCTGGTCGGCGCGGCGGGGGGCCGTCAGGTCGCCGGATAATTCGGACCTGCGGGCGGCGTCGGTGGGGGTAGGTTCTGGCCTATGCACTGCTTTGGAGACGCTGACTGCGGGCGCCCAGACGTCGAGGCGATCGTCAACGAGCTGTTCCTCGCGAGGAATCACCATGACCACACTGCTCGACGCCGTGGCGCTGGCCGCGGCAGAAAACGGCCTGGCAGTCGTGTCAACCGTCCGTGCCGACGCGACGGTGCAGGCGACGGCGGTCAACGCGGGCCTGCTGCCGCATCCGTCCAGTGGTGCGCCGTCGCTGTGCTTCACCACCTACGGCACGGTCAAGCTCGCCAACCTGCGGGCGCGGCCGCAGCTGGCCGTGACGTTTCGCAACGGGTGGCAAGGGGCGACCGTCGAGGGGGCCGATCCGGCGAACTAAGCTGACATGTCGCAAATCCACCCCCTTCTGACGTCGTGGCTTTAGCGGCGTTCTATCCCGTAGCTTCGGCGGCGTGAGCCGCAAATATTATGCGGTTCAAAGTAATTGGCAGACCACAACGCGCGGCGGCGATGACAATGCGCAAAGCCGCCGCCGAATCCCGATCAAGAGTGCTGTGCAGGACTACGCCTTGATCGGTTGGCGCACGCTCCCGATACGCTCGCCGCCCGCGCAAGCCAACAATCAGCCGAAAGCGCCGACAGCTCGGGCACCCGACCGCACGGGTGCCAAAGCACCGGCGCATCGCACGAGCACGCCGTGGCGGCTCCCGTCCGCTGACGCTCCCGTGCGCCGCCACGGACCCAGCCGGCCCTACCGGCCATGGAGCAGCCCAACCGTGTCAGCTGCGGGATGTGTCAAGGTTTTCTGCCGAGCGAATCACCGCAGCTGCTCGCCTGGCCGCACACTGGCAGGCGACACGGTGATGGGCCGCGGACACGCCCGCCCGCTTGCCGACGAAACCGGCGCTGACCTCGCACGTGAGAATTTCCTTACTGGGATCAAGCCCGAGCGCGTGGTGACCGTGGCGCTGGACGCCACGCCGTAAGTACATCGCGGCCGGGCCGGGAGCCGGACGGGTTGAGAAGCCAGCCCGTGCCGGCCTGGCCGCGACAGGGCTGTCGGTCGTAGGGTACGGGCATGCCCCTCCCCCCGGGCATCTCGGCCCCCGGTTGGCATTGCTTCTCTGATAACGCCCGGGTCTGGGACTTTGCCCTGGTCAGGTTTTCGTTACTGCGTCGTAGACGACCCT
>JAQTVU010000009.1 GCA_028706695.1 Mycobacterium sp. | reverse complement strand
GGGGCGGTTGTGCTGGTCGCAGCAGGCGTGGGCGCGGGAATCGCGCTGACCTCCGACGACTCCGGCCAGCCAGCGGCGACCCCCCCATCTGCACACAGCAGTGCCGCGCCCACGACCTCGGCGAAGATCAACCGCGTAGTGCCCGCCCAGGTGCTGCCGACAGACCAGCAGGTCCAACAAACGACGCTGCTCAACCTGTCCAAGCACGGCGATGTCGACACCGGCGTCTACCCGGATCAGAAAACCGACCCACCCGAATGCAGCCTGGCCAACGGCCCAATCGGGACCACAACAGTCGGGTCCGCCATCTCGGTCGCCGCCCAGATGTATGCCGACCTCCCCGGCGATGATTACCACAACTCGGCCTACGCGTTCGCCGGTGTCTTCAACAGCGACGCCGATGCGGCGGCTGCGATACCGAAGGTGACCGGCGTCGTGCAGAAATGCAAGGGCTTCAGCGCTAGCGACGGACGCCCGGGCTCCCAAGTGCTGCACTGGACCGTCTCAGACGTCAAGTCCAGCCAGATCCAGATCTCCTGGAAGGACACCCAGCAAGGTGATGCGCCGTGGGCGTGCAGCTGGGTTACCCGCGTGCAGACCAACGTGCTGGTGGCCGCCATGGTCTGTGATCACAACCCGGGTGACTCCGGCCCCGCGCTCGCCGATGTGGTCGTGGACAACATTCCCAACCAGAAGTAGCCCCGGAAATCACTCAACGCGGTGCCTGCGGCCTTCACGCGCCGACCCCATCGAAACTGCACCGCGCCAGCCACTTTGAGTCGACTTTGAGGGGAGTGACAGATTTGAGACCGCCCCAAAATCCACGCAAAAAGCAGACTTTCGCGGCCGGGTCGACCACGGTCCCGCCGGTTATTTGTAGCTGACCGCGCCGAAGTGGACGGGATCGTCGAAGCCGTCGACGAGCCATTGTTTGTTGTTACTCAAGGTCATTCGCAGCGGCGCGTTGATCAAGCTGAACGTGTCTGTGCTGGCCGCTGCTTTGGCTGCCACGAGCACGTGCACGGTGGTCCCTGGTGTCGCGTTCGCGGTGTCGCGGGTGTCCTTGGCGGCCAGGATCGAGGTCACTTGGACCGTGGTGTACGGGGAGCCTTTGATGGCGGTTTCGCTGAATTGCGAGGACACGAAATTGCCCAGCGAACCTGCGCTGTCCTTGGTGTAGAAGGCGGTCATGAAGGCACTCACCTGTGCCCCAAGTGGCCCGGTGATGTCGAGACCGTGAGTGTAGGAGGAGTTGATTTGCACCGCCCGTGCGGTGTTGTTCACCGGCCGGGGCCACATCAACGCCTTATAGGTTCCGCCGGCCTCAACGAACGTGACGCGGAAGTAATTACGTGCGCTGGTCCCGCTTGAACCCGGGGCGATCAGAGTGGCCGCCAAGGTCAGTCCCCACTCAGTTTCCTTGCCCGCCGCGGTGCGCGTCACCGGTGGGACAGCGTTGATGTCCAACACCGTGAAGGGGTCGGGATTGAGCTCCGGCTGACCCGGCAGCGCGGTCATCGTGGACAGTTTTTCGGCGTCACGGGCACCGCCGGCAAGCCACACGAGCAGGAAGTTGTGGGCGAAAAACTCGGCCCCGACGTAGCCGTTGATCTCGGCGAGAACATTGACGGGCCGCTGTGACGCCTCGATGCGAATCAGCCAGAAGACGAGTCCGATGATGGCCACGATCGCGACCCACGCAGCGATCGCGGTGCCCCAAAAAAGTCGTCGTGTCGCGCCAGCGGTCAGCTGGATTTCGTGCAGTTTCGGCATGATGAAGGTGTCTTTCGTGGCGGTTGGCAACTCACCGCCAGAATAAACTGGAGTTTATAAATCAGACCGGAGGCAGCGGCGAAAAGTGGCACAAAAGGGGGACTTCACGCTCGACCCGGCCGGCTTCACACAGGCCCAGACGCAACGTGTTCGCGACCAAATTGATCAGCTGCTGACCGACTCCGCGATGTCGCCGGACGCCGAAGCGCAGGCCCTCGACGCACTACTCAACGAAGTGCTGCCGCCACCGCCACCGCCCCCCCCGCCCCCGCCCCCGCCGGCCGCCCCCGTCCCGTTCGTCGTGGACGACTGGGCCAAAGACGACGTCGGGCCGCGCCCGCCCTCGTCGAGCCAGCAGCCGGACAGGCCAGCGTCATGGTCATCGGAGTCCAGCACCGACGGCGGCGGCGGACAGGTCAGCGACCTGTTCCCACCACCAGCTCCGACCTTCGACGAGGACGACCATGACACCGGCTTCGGAGACGACGAATACGCAGACCGCTACGGACTGTGGCGGCCTCCGCAACCAAAACAGGTGGTCGTGCCCGACGATGTAGCAGACATCGCTCCCGTCGACAACATGGCCGCGTCGACAGCAACGCTGTCTACCCCCACCACCGATCCCATCCCCGTCCCCGCCGGTGACGTTGAGCCAGGCGAAGATCCGGCCAAGTCGTCGCTGACCGACTCATTGAAGTCGGTGTGGAACGCGTTACCCCCGTGGGGCCGCATCGCCGCACCGACCGCCGCGGTCCTTGTGGTCGCGCTGATCGCCGCGTTGGCGCTGACTGGTCACAACGAACCCGGCCCTGTCGACGGCCCGCCCGCAACCGCAGAAGCGCCACCCACGTCCCGGGCCAAGCCGCTCGACGCCCCCCTGATCCCCACGGGCGTCGAGCCCCACTGCCCGGCCGGCAGCAATCCCAACGCCGGCGTGATCTTCGGGACCGACAAGAGCCAAGCATGGGTCTGCTCGCGCGTCTACAACATCGACGGCTCAACGCTGGAGCTCACGTTCAACCAGCCCATGGTGATCACGTCGATCACCGTGGTGCCCGGCTTCGACTTCGTCGAAGCCAATGGTGAAGACCATTGGAATGAACACCGTTTGGTGACCCAGATCCTGTGGCGCTTCCCCAGCCAGATCACCCAGAAGATCAACCCCACCCGCGGGGGCGCCACCTTGACCGTGCCCAACATCGCGACCCAAACGATCAGCGCGACCATCCAGAAGACCGAACGCCCCCCAGCGGTCCCGGGCAAAGGCGGCGTGCTGCCCGGAATCATCGGCGGCCCCGACGACGCGAAAGTCGACCAGTCCTTCGCGATCGGCCACATCACG
The DNA here is from genome assembly GCA_028706695.1 of Mycobacterium sp. Taxonomy (GTDB): domain Bacteria; phylum Actinomycetota; class Actinomycetes; order Mycobacteriales; family Mycobacteriaceae; genus Mycobacterium. Next base: position 17,208 of record JAQTVU010000009.1, on the reverse strand, counting down.
ATCCTGGGCCACCCCGCAGGCGGATCCGCCTAAAACCCCGAGCAGCCGAAATGAACCACCACCTCACGCCACCTCAAGGACACCAGCCATGAGCGTCACCAACCCAGACCTTGTGCACTACTTCACCACTGGCCTGTCGGCCATGTTGGTCCACAAAAACCCCGCATCAGCCCGTGAGCACTTCATGTGGTGCCTGAACCAGATCGACGACCAACAGTGCGACCTCTACCGGGCGCTGGCCTACCTCGAACCCAATCAGCCAGCACCCTCGCAGACCGTGGAATCGATGTACCACACCCTGCGCACCTGGGGGCAACTGCTGGGCGCGGTCATCGACAACGGCCAGCCGCTACGAGAAGACTCGCTGCAGACCAAAGTCAAAGTCATTCCCGAGCTGGAAATCACCTGCGCGCTGCGTATCCGCGCGATCGCCCACATCGGGTACGCCAGTGTCCTTGTCGACCAATCCCGCTACGCGGACGCACTCGAGGTCATCGATAACACCCCCGCGGCGATCCCGATGGTCGGCCTGGTCCGAGCGTACGTGTTCTTCAAAGCCCAACGCTGGCAAGACGTTATCGAACAGACCCAGCTCATCCAGTCGCCCGTGCGCGTCGACGGCTACGGCCACGACACCAACGAAATCGACACCCTGGTCCAAGCCGCGGCCTATCTGTTCAGCGGCATCAGCTACGCCCACCTCGGGAACTTCGTCACCGCCGAGGACCGCCTCAAGTCCGCCGAATCCCTGAAATACGTCAACATCGGCGCCGAAGCCTGCTATTACCAAGGCCTGATCGCCCGCGCCAAGGGCGACGAGGACACCGCAGCGATCATCTGGAACAGCGGCCTGGCCTACGCACGCACCGACAAACTGGTCGCAGCGCTACAGGACCCCACCATCGTGCTGCGGCTGACCACCGCCGAACTGATCAAACAGCGCAGCTCCTACTGGGATGTGAGCACCGAACCCGACCTCAGCGAGATCCGCGAAATCGAGCGGGCAGAAAACCAAAACACCATGCTCGCTGAAGCCGCCGCCGAACTGGCCGCCCAGATCGGCATGACCGACGTCAAAGAGCAAGTCCGCCGATTCAAATCCAGTGTCGCCAAGTCAATTGAGGTGGCCCGCCGCGGACACGGCGGCCACGCTAAATCCATGCACATGGCGTTCACCGGACCCCCGGGAACTGGTAAGACCACCATCGCCCGTGTCGTCGCCAAGATCTTATGCGGCCTAGGCCTGATCAAAAGCGACAAGCTGATCGAAGTTCGGCGCGCTCAACTCGTCGGCCAGGTCATCGGTGAGACCGAAGCCAAGACCAACGCCGTCATCGACAGCGCACTCGACGGGGTGCTGTTCATCGACGAGGCCTACGCACTGGCCATTGACAGCAAAAATGACTTCGGCAGGGTCGCCGTCAACGAAATCCTGGCGCGCATGGAAAACGAACGCGACCGCCTCGTGGTCATCATCGCTGGATATCCCGACGACATCAAGCAGTTGCTGGCCACCAACGATGGACTCAGTTCGCGTTTCACCCGCCACATCACGTTCTCCTCCTACAGTCCCGAAGAAATCGGCGCGATCGCCGAAGTACTTGCCCCCAAGTCCAACGCACTACTGCCCCCGGAATCACGTGATGTCATCGTGAGCGAAACCCGCGCGGCACTAATGGTTTCCGATCACGCCGGCCGGCGCCTCCTCGACGTCGCCGGCAACGGCCGCTTCGTACGCAACGTCTTGGAATCAGCTGCCGAATACCGCGACCTGCGCCATGAGGGCGTCAACCTGCAAGCACTGTCCGACGACGAGCTGCTGGCATTGACACCCGAAGACATCACGCTCGCCTTGCGCGACATGATCGACCCGCTGCTAGGCCGCCGCACGCCTTCGCCAGTAGCACCGGACACCAGCAACCGTCAAGGGGATAACTGATGGCACGGCAACTGACCACCAAGGTTCAACTCTCGGGCTATCGCCTCGGGGTTCGGCGCATCGAACAAGGCGTCACCCGCCGCGACACCAGCCTGACCACCAGCCCGTTCTCGCCGCAGACCATCGCGTTCTCGGTCGGCATCTTCCTGGCCGCCATGATCGTGGCTGTCGGCGCTCTGCTGTCGGTGTTCGCCCCTCGCGCCGACCGCAACGGCGCGAGTATCGTGCTCACCAAGTCCGGCGGCAAATACGTGATGTTCGACCAAAAGCTGCACCCGGTCACCAATCTCGCCTCGGCACGACTGATCGTCAATAAGGCCGACATCCCCAAGGTCGTCAAGGACGACACCTTGGCCGGGCAGCCCCGCGGCCAGCTTATGGGCATCCCGTCCGCGCCTGACAACCTCGCCCAGCGCACTGACGACACTGCTGAGTGGACCGTGTGCGACAAGCACACCGGCACTTCGGATCTGTCCCTAACCAAGACCGACGCGCTGTCGACGACGCTGATCGCCGGCACCGGCGCACGCACCGACGCCGTCGCGCCGCTCCGTAGAAACGACGCCATTCTCGTCAAACTCGACTCCGCCCCCAACGAGCTCTGGATGATCTATAAAGGGCAGCGCACCCTGATCGGCCCGAACGATCTGGCCACCCGCTCAGCGCTCGGTGTCGCGCCAGCGCAGACCACCCACGCGATTCCCATCTCGCTGGGTTTGTTCAACGCCATCCCCGCCGCACCCGCCTTGACCACCCCATACATCCCAGACCGCAACCAGGTCAACCCCGGCCTGCCGTCGGTCCGTAACGGCGATGTGATCCTGACGAGCAACGCAGCGGGAGACCGCCAATACCGGGTCGCGCTACCTGCCGGCGTCCAACCAATTCCCGAGTTCGTTGCACAACTGCTGATCAACACCGGCAGCAAACAGGTCACCACAATCGACCCTTCAGAGCTGGCCAACCAGCCGCTAGCCAACGACATCAACGTGGCTAACTACCCCGACCAGCAACCAGTATTCCGCCAACCCAACGTGCTGTGCTGGTCGTGGACGAAAGGCGCGCGCGATCAACGAGCCACCGAAACCATCTTCACCGGAGAAGGGCTGCCCATCGCGCCCAACAACGTCGACAACGTGGTGACGTTTTTGAAGTCCACGCCACCCACCGCCACCGCTGACGCCTCATTCACCACTCCGGGGCGCGGCTGGTTCGTCCGAGTCACCGGCCCCGCACCGGATTCCCATGCCGCAGAACAACTCATCTACATCGACGACACCGGCGTGCGCTACTTCATCGGCCCCGACAACCAGGGAAAGTACGACGATGTCGTCAAAGCGCTCGGGCTGGGCAGCCGCGACCCGCTGCCGATCCCGTGGTCGGTCGCCAAACTCTACGCACCCGGCTCGACGCTGTCGCGCCAGGCCGCGCTCACCGAGCACGAGTTCCTTCCTGACGATCTGCACCAAAAAGACATGGCGCCCAATCCCGATCGCAACGCCGCACCGCCAGGCTAACCACCCCCAGCCCTGCCGGCACCGACCACCGACCGCGACCGAAAACACAGAGGGACAACGATTCCGATGGCCACCGAAGCCTTCAACGCACCACCAATGACCTTCCCGCCGATCGACAACCAGAACGTCGTCGTCCCCGAACCGGAACTCCTCGAAGACCCCAGCCCAGGTCCCTGGTTCATGCGCCTGATCCCCATGTTCATGGGCGTGATGATGATCGGCTTCGTCATCATGATGGTCGCCGCGGGCATGCGCATGATCTCGCCGATGATGCTGATGGCCCCGTTCGGGATGCTGATGGGCTCACTGGCCTACATGGGCGTCGGCGGCGCCGGCGGCGGATCCATGGGCGATCTGGGCAACACCCGCAAGACCTATCTCCTACAGCTGCGCGAGCGCCGCAAGCTGGCCCACCAGCACGGCCGCCAAATCCACGCACTGCAATCCATGATGTACCCACACCCTGACACCGTCCTGTCCCGCGTCGGGCTACGCGCCGGCCCGGGCGGGCGCGGCGCAACACCATCCATGTGGACGGTGCGCCCCGACTCCGGGCCCCCACTGACCCCCAACGCCGAGGAACCCGAGTCCTTACGTCCCTGGCTGACCGCCCGCATCGGCGTCGGCATCACCCGAGTGTTCCCCACCGTCAAGGGGGTCGACGAAAACCGCCAGGCCGTCGACGAACAACTCGAGCCCTTCACCGCCGCCGCCTACCGACGCTTCCTGCGCACCCAGAAATTCGTCACCAACAGCCCACTGGGCTTCAGCTTCAAAGAGCTGCCCGCCTACGCATTTCGCGGCGACCCCGCGGCCGTGCTCGCGCTGGCCCGCGCAGTGATCATCTCCCTGGCCTACAACTCCTCACCCAAGGAACTGGCCATCGGACTCATCTGCGACCGGCCCAACGCCGCGGAATGGGACTGGCTCAAGTGGCTGCCGCACCTACAAAGCCGTGCCCGCGCCGACCGCTCCGGCACCGCACGCCTGGTCTGGCGGTCGGTGTCAGAATTCGCCGAAGACTACGTGTGGGGCGGCTCGACTCACACCGTGGTATTCGTCGACACTCCAGATTCCGAAGTCGCGTTGCCCGACGGATTTTCACCCACCGACACCACCTTCATCGTGCTGCGCGCCAGCGGTGAATCGCTCACCGAAACCGCCGGCCGACTGCGAATCACCGCGACGCGTCAACTGTCGACCCCGACCAAGAAGAACTTCGCCCACGCCGATGCGGTCAGCGTGATGCAGGCCCGCCTGATCGCCCAGAAGATGAGCCGCTTCCGGCCCCCGAACTGGGACGGCGCCCTTGAGACCGAAACCATCACCGAAGCCCCGAAGAACTTCCTGGAAGTCTTAGGCGTCCCCGCAGAGCTAGACTCCTATGACCCCCGAACACGGTGGCGGCACAACGCAAGCGACTCACACTTCGAGGTGCCCATCGGGTTTCGCTCCACCGACAACTACGAACCCACCCGCGAGGTGGTCACCCTCGACTTCGGCGAGGCCTCCGTAGGCGGCACCGGTCTACACGGAGCCATCCAGGGCATCACCGGAACCGGCAAAAGCTTCCTACTCAACGGAATTGTGCTGTCCATCTGCGTCAACTTCGGGCCGGACAAAGTCAACTTCATCTTGATGGACTTCAAAGGCGGCTCCACCTTCTTCGGCTACGAGAAGCTGCCCCACGTCGTCGCCTCCATCACCAACCTCGACGAAGAAATCGAACTCGTCGAACGCGCCTACGAAGTCATCGAAGGTGAAATCTACCGCCGGGAAACCTTTCTCCGAGACCACAAAGCCAAAGACATCGTCGCCTACCGCAAGATGCGCGCCGCCAACCCCGACAAGTACCCCGCGCTGCCAGAGCTGTTCATCATCGTCGACGAGTTCCGTGAATTCATGGAGCTGCACCGGGAAAGGGGTTACCTGAAGCTACTGACCCGCACCGGCGCCGTCGGCCGAGGGCTGGGGATGCACATCATCCCGTGCTCGCAGTTCATCGACCAATCGCAGCTGCAAGACCTGATGGAACACCTGACCTTCGGAATCTCGCTCCGCGCACAAACCGGACAACGCTCCCGCGCGGTGCTCAAAGACACCGAAGCCGCCAAAGACCTCCCGCCGGGCAAAGGCGCAGCGATCCTTCGCCGCGACACCGGCGAACGACTCACCGGCTTCATCAGTTTCAACATCGAAGAGCCCTACCTGCCCTCCCGCTCAACAGCCGCCACCCGCAACGCCTCCACCGAACAAACCTCTGCACTCAAACTGCACCGCTTCGCCCTGGCGAACACATTCACCGACGACGACAGCCCCGCCTCGGCCACTAACGAAGTGGTCGTCACCCACCGCCCCGACCAGATCACCATGCGCGACGCGCTGCTGGCGCACCTGTCGCAGTTCGACGACATCAAAGCGCTCGAGCTGTGGAAACCGTCGCTGCGCGCCCCAATCACGTACGCCGACATCGACATCGCTCCAGCCAAGTCCTCGCGTCTGAGCTTCCGCCTCGGCGACACCGACGCGCCCCGCCAGCATTGCCGACTGCCCTACACCATCGCCCCCGAAGGAGCCAAGGCCCACGTCCGCGTCGTCGGCCGCGGCCACTCCGGCCGCACCACGGCGATCGAAGCGATCATCGGCGCGGCCGCCCGCGCCTACCCGCCCGCGTTCTGCTCCTTCTACCTCGTCGACTACGCCGGTGCAAAACTCGGCGAAATGGAAGCTATGCCCAACGTCGGCGGCTACGCACGCAAGACCGACGTCGACAAAGTCGCCCGCCTCATCGGCGAGACCTTCCGGCTCATCGACATCCGCGAACGCGAATTCGGAACACGCAAGGGCATCACCACACTCGACCAGTACTTCGCCTCCCGCGCCGACAACCCAGTGCCCGACGACCCCTACGGCCACTTCTTCCTCGTCATCGACGGATTTCCCAGCTACGTCGACGAGGACCCCACCGTCAAAGAAACGTTCCTTCGGCTGCTCCAAGATGGCGGCCGCCTTGGTGTGCACCTCGTGATCTCCGCTGAATCACAAGCCAGGATCCCGCTCAAAATGGCTGAGTTCTTCGGCACCACGGTGCAGCTCGCAGTGGAAGACCCAACCCAAGTAACAGGGCTCGATCAAGGGCGAAAAGCGTTGCTGCGCGCCATCCCCGGCAACCAGCCAGGCCGCTGTGTCGACCTGGAACGCGGCCTGGCCGCCCGCATCGCGATGCCGATCTTCGACACCATCGAGCCAATCGGAGAAGAAAAAGGCAACCCGGTCTACGACCCGCATGCCGACCACAGCGCGGCCATCGCACGCTTCGTGACCGCGATGCAGCAACTACACACCTCGCCCACCGGCGAGCCGCTGCGCGCGCCGCGCGTCGAGCCGGCGCCACCGGTCATCGACTACAACACGGTGTGGGACGTCTATGACCGCTACCGGCACCAGCTGTGCGAGCGCGCACTCGGACACGCTCCGACGCCGCAAGATTTCGCCACCTGGTGGGCGGCACGCCGTCCACACGAAAAGCCCCTGCCGATTGGTGTCAGCACCGCAGACTTGCGGATCGTCACCCTCGACGGCGTCTCATCCCCGCACGTGTTGGCCCTCGGTGACCCCAAGACCGGCCGCACCTCGTTGCTGCGTGGTCTGATCAATTCGATCGTCCAGCAGTTCACACCGGAACAGGCCCAGATCGTGATCGTGGAAAGCAAATACGCCTTACTCGCCGAGCAGGAAGAACTCCGCAAGCGCGGATACCTGATGTCCTACGCCGGCGAGAAAACGACAGTCGCCGCCGCGGTGGCCGCAGTCAAACTCGAGATCGAACGCCGCAATCCCACCATGAACCAACAGTTGACGCCCGCCATGATCCGGGATCGATCTTGGTACAGCGGGGCGGAGATCTTCGTCCTAATCGACGGCGTCCAGTCGTTCGTCACCCCCGGCTACGGAGCGGTCAACCCCATCGATCCCCTCTCTGAGCTCATTGAGGGCCGAAACGATCTGGGACTGCACGTCTTCGCGACCGGACCCGCACAAGGCTTCGGCGCCACCCGGATGAACATGCGGTTCTACAAGGCGCTCGCGGGCGCGAGCACTCCACACCTGCTGTTCGGCGGACCCGTGGCAGAAGGCGTTCTGTGGCCGGGGTCGGGGATCAAATTCGCGCCGCGCCGTCCCGGCCAGGCCGCGCTGGTCAATCCGGAAACGATGGTGCCCGAAGTGATTCAGACGGCCCACGCCCGCCCGTGGGATGACAACGCCTGACAAAAGCACCTTGCCTGCACAGCACCAGACAGGGCCGCGGTCAGTAAAGCGGGCACCGGAGGAACCCGGTGCCCGCTTTAGCTCATCTGGTCGACAGGGCGGTCGGTGGGTGAGGAAGTGTGGGCGCTGGCTAACCGGTCATAGAGTGCCGCGGCGAATCCGTCAGCGAACTTCTCAACGACCTCAAGGTGCTCATTGATCGCGCTGATCTGGTCGGCGGTGATGTCGAATGCGAACAGTCCCAGGTGATCGCGGACCAGTTTGGCGTTGTCGGCGTCCAGGCTCGACATCATGTGATTGACGCCGTGATAGCGGGCGTGATTGACCGCAAATTCCCCCGGCACAACGGGATCGGTGGGTGGTTTGTAGGCGCCGAGGTCGACAACGGACTGGTTCGCTCGCGTATAGATCCCGGTGTTCTCCAGGGCGTGGTGATTCAATGTCGAGTCTTCGATGACCTTTACCACGCGGCCGGGCACGCGGTGCTTGACGATCATTGTGATGTGCTTGTCGGGCTCGCCGGCAATGTCGGCGGTGTTCAGGTCGACCTCGAAATTTTTCAGCGTCCCGTCGAAAGTGCGGCCCCAGCGCAGACGTCCAGCAGTTAGCCGGACGTAGCCCGGAATCGGGGCGCGGTGCACGTACACGTACTGGGAGCGGTCGGTGAGCGCCCAGAAGCTGGCGTCCGGGGCTTCGGCGTTCGCCCAGACGATCGAGTGGTCATTGAGGAAGCCGTGGCGGTACAACTCCGCGAAATCGCTGAAGCACTGGGCAAGTACGTGTGCTTCAGCGCCGGCCGGGCTGGCGTAGATGTAGGCCTTCATGCGGTCAAAATAATGCCGTCGACACGGCTGGGGCCGTATTAGGGGCGTGTCAGGGCAACTATGTGGCCGATGCCGGGTGGGGGCGTGGCGTTCGCGACTCGCTGAAGCGGCGAGGCGGGGGAGAGGCAGGGCCCGCGAAATCGGGCTAAGCACTGCTATACACGGGTGCGGTGCACGCAGTGCAACTCCTGCAAGACACACTTGGACACAAACGGCACCTGCGGAAACGTGTGTGTTCACGAAAGCGGCGCTATACACCATCCCACCGACATCGCCGGCCGCCGCGGGGCGGCCGGCGACAGCCCCAGGGCGGGCGCTGGTGGGGGTGTGCGTGAAGGCTGTGGCAACGCTGGGGCGCACGGACCCCCCAGTGCGGTTTGCACCCAGAGCAGCCCCCCGGGGCCGTGCGCCCCGCCGCCCAGTCGCGCGCCAACACCCCCTGGAATCGGGGCACGGTGGCAGCGCCCCTATCTCGCCGGGCGCCGCCGCTGCCGTCCGGTGCCCGGCGCGCGACTGCGAGCGCCCCGCGGGCACGCGCGCGCCGGTTTGCTGACGCCGGCCGCCCGCGCGGACAGCCCAGGCGGCGCCAATGTTGGACGCATTGACGCCGGGCGCGCTGGTCGACAGCAGTGCGGGAGCAGGCACCCGTGACCGCGGTGTCGGCAATGCCCCGGGCGCGGGCGCCCCAGGGGGCCCGCCTTCGCGCGGCGCTCCTCGTCGCGCCGTAAACCGCAGCCGCTGGGCCGGCTCCCTGACCTGCAAAAACGAGACGCCGAGGGTGGTGAAAAGTTTGTGCCGCCAAAAAGTGTCGGTTCACAACCGGCGTGTTGAGCGTTGTTACGTTCCCCGCGTGAAGAGCCGCCGCCCGGCGCTTTTCACCCCGCACACCAATGTCCGTGCACGAGCAAAGCGTGCCCGGCTAAACAAGGGGAGCTCTCCATGTTGCACATCATCGAGCCCGCCGTGACCATGCTGACCACGCACACCGACACCGTGCGGGTCCTCGCCGACATCGGCAGCGGTGACGGCACCTCCAACGGCAGCATCCTCAAGATCGTGAACCGCGTCTGCCTGGCCGCCGGCGTCATCGGTGTCGCCGTCTTCGCCGTCGCGGCGCTGCGCGTCCAAATGGAGAAGGACGCGGCTGGCAAAACGAAGAAGCTGATGGAGGAAGCGAAGGTCTTCGGCATCTTCGAAGGGTTCGTCGCAGTCGCGTGGACGCTGGCCTCACTCGCCGCCAACGTCTTCGGCGGCGCCGCCAGCTGACGTCACTTTCTTCACGGACGAAGAGCTGCTTGCATGCGTGCCTCACGGATCTTCAATGGCGTCGACCGCATCGACGTCGAATGGACCATCCTCGGCCAGCGATACCAGCTGCCGTCGATGACGCTCATCATCGCCACCATCCCGATAGGGCTCGCGATCAAGGTACTGGTGGGCACCTGGGTCGGCGTAGCAGTCGCCGCGGCCGCGGCCGCCGCAGTGGTCCTTGCCAACTGGCACCTCAACCGAGTCGATCCGCAGGGGGCGCTCGGGGAGGTGACGCGAGTCCGTCTGCTGTGGGGCGCGGCGCGCCGCCCGTATGTCACCAACACTGGAAGGAACTGACCCGTGGGCGACTATTTCCCGGCGATCGCCAAGCAGGACGGCAACGTCATCTACACCGCCGACGGAACCGTGTGGGCGACCTATCTGCTGCGTGGAATCAACGTCAACCCGTACAACATCGACAAGATCAGCAGCTGCCAAAGCGCTCACGACCGGCTCTTCAGTCAGCTGTCCAAACTGCAAGCCACCGAGTTCTTGCTCCTCGGAGCGAAAGCGCAAACCCCCGCGCAAACGATCATGGCGCGCAGCTGTGCGGGCATCGAGGACTTCACCAAAGAGAACTACCCCGAGCTGACCGCGCAATACAACGCGCTCTACTCCAGGATCGCCGACACCCGCGAGCTCGCCGAATACCAGCGCATCTACTTCCTGGCGATCGGATTCCCCGTGAGCCGCAACATCGTTGAATCCTTGCTGTCGTCGGTGGCGGTCGTCGATCCGCACCGCAACGTCTCCCGCCGCGCAATCACCGACCTCGAGGAGCAGTACTTCCGCGCGCTGCCGCCGGAGTGGAAGCCGATCCGGGCCACCCAGGAACACACCGACTGGGTGTTCGACCGCGCCCGACTACGCGCGATCACCGTCCCGGATTTCCCGGACGGCTCTCTCATCCGTGCGGCCCGGCGCGGACCGCGCAGCTTCCCCGAAGTGCACATCAACAAAAACGCCGACACCGACGCGCTGTACGAGCGCTTCATCGACGAGGTCAAAGACGACAACCCGGCAGTGACCCAACGCGGCAGCCGCGGGTTGCCCACCACCACCCTTGCCGTGGCCTGCCTTGCCGCCGCAGCCGCAGCGACCCTGACGACGAGCTATCGCTGGGCCGGGATCGCCTTGACGGCCTTGGCGATCGCCGCAGTCATCGCCGGCAGCATTACCGTCAAACGGTCCTCGGTAACCGGACGCACCACGCTGCTGCAGAACTTCAAATCGACCCGCTGGTCCCAGCAGATCGCCGTGCACAACGTCGGCACCCGCTCAGTGGAGTTCCCTGACGGATACACCAGTTACCAGACCCAGATGGCTATCGCGCGCTACCCGTCGGCGGCCAGCCTGGACATCAACACCTTCACCTACCTCGTCGACCAGGAGATCGGCGTCGATGCCGACTTCGCGCTGCGCTTCGACTTCTCCCAAGAGCTGGTCAGCAAAACCGGGATGCGCCGCGCCAGAAAAGAACTCGACGCCGAAGACGACGCCAACACCCAAGACGAGTTCGACGCCGAAGACTATGCCGACCGCCGCGACGAGCAGCGGGCGTTTCGCCATCACGTCAAAGACGAACCGGCCCCCCGGGGCATGCGCGTCGCTGCGATCTTCTCGTTCGCTCACCAGAACCGCGAAAAACTCGCCGAGCACGTCAGCGCGATCGAACGGCATTTCATCGAGCACGACTTCACCCCAATCACGCCGGTCGGTGGCCAGTTCGACCTGTGGCAGGCCATGTTCCCGGGCGCGCCGTGCCCCCCGGTGGTCGACGATCTCAAGCAAGCGACCACGGCAAGGCTGTTCAGTGGCTTCATGCCGATCCGGCGCACGGTCGTCGGTGACCCTGTCGGTATCCCCGTGATGATCAACGAAGAGAACGCCCTCGGCCAGATCGTGCACTGGGACATCCTGCGCGCCACCGACAAAGGCAACGCCTCACTAGCCGCCCTGGGCACGCAGGGAGCCGGCAAGTCTCAGTTCCTCAAGGTCCTCATCGGGTTCATGCACGACCTGCACCTGCCCCAGCACATCATCGACCAGGACGGCGACGGCGAATTCGTCGTCTTCGCGCAGTCGCTGACCCAGCCCGAGATCATCGACGTCACCGACCCCACCGCCGCGATCGGCGGCGGCCGCTCGATGGACATCCTCAAGTGCTTCGCCCCCGCCGCCGCGGCACGCATCTTCTTGGACCTGTGGCTGCCGCTGCTGGGTTTTGACCGCCGTTCCGAGGAGGCCGCCCTGCTGGGTTCGCTGCTGGCCCCCGACTACCGGAAAACCATGCACATCAACTCGACCCGCGACCTCATCGAGCACCTCCCCACGCTGGCCAACCAAGCCGCGCGAGCGCTGAATCTGGGGCTGTCGTCGTGGGGCCGGCTGCCCTACACCCATGCCTTCATCGACCCCGTCATCAACGGCCAGCGCATGAACTACCCGGCGTTCAGACCACAACACCAGACGGTCATCTTCCGCACGCACAAACTGTCGGTGCACAGGCCGAAACCGGGGGAGACGTTCGCTGCCGCCGAGGACTCCCAGAAATTCGCCGCGATGGCCTACACGGCAATCGCGCACCTGACCGCTGAACGTTTCGACACGATCTCGGTCCCATGCGCGTTCGTCGCCGACGAACTCAAGTTACTCAAGGGCTCGAAGGTGATGGAGCGCCTCGTCGAACAGGTCGACCGGATGGGCCGCAAGAAAAAGCGATTCGTCCTAGTGGCGTTCCAGAGTTACTCCGATGCCGATGAGCACACGGCCATGATCGAGCGCAAGCTGATGCTGCGACAGAAGACCCAAGACAACGCCGCCGGCGGACTGAAATGGGCTGACATGCCCGTCACAAAGAGGCTCGTGACCAGATGTGTCGAAGACACCTCACCGTGGGACGACGAGGCCGGCCGACCCGTCGCCAATCGTGAAGGCGAAGGCTGGTACAACGACGGCGGCAACATCTGCCGGATTCGCACCCTGGATCACCTGCTACGGCGCCGCCGCCGCTACAGCGACACAACGGCTTCCACCCGCATTCGTATCCGCGACCTCGTCACCCCCGAATCGACCAACGGCCACCACTCCCACGCCGCGCAGGTCTCCCCATGACCACACTGCTGCCCGCGGCCCCAACGCTTCCCGGGCCCTCACTCCCGGTCACCCGCGCGGACAACCCACTGCTGGACTGGCTCGGCCTCACCGACAGTGACGGCGGCGTCATCGCCCACTACCGGCTGATGCTGGAACCGGGAACCTTCGACATCCTCCACAGAATCGTCTACGCCGGCGGGGCCGACTTCTTCTACTCGCTGGGCTACCTCCTCGGATCGTCCTACGCGACCGCGCTGATGCGCCTGATCCTGGACCCCAACAGGTGGCTGACGCCGCTGACCAACTTCTACAACGGCATCACCCGCCACCTCTACGCCGTCGTTCCACCGACGGTGATCATGGTCGCCACGTTCGTCGTCCTACTGCTCAGCGTGTTCGTCATCCGTAGCGGCACCCCGGCCGCCGGCGTACCCCCACACGCCCGGGCCCCGGGGGCCGCCCCCCCGGGGTTGCTCGAGCAGTGGCTGCCCTCCAACACCCAGATCGCCAAAGCACAATGGCAGCGCCTCGGATCCGGGCTGGTGATGATGGGGGTGGTATGGGTTCTGGCCACCAACCCGTTCGCCATCATCCGCGAGATCGTCGACGCCGTACTGGCCAGCGCCAACATGCTGTCGTTCACCGGCGACAGTGGCGGCAACGAGCACGTCATCACCGGGGCCACCAGCGACATGATCCGGTCAGTGACGTTCCTGGTGAACTACCGCCAGTTCCTCAGCCCCGACTGCGCACACCAGTGGTCACTGGCGATCAACAACGGCGCCGCCAACCCCCGTTGCCTGACCGCCAGTCAACTCGCCGCCACCGACCCGGACTTGTGGACCCTGGCCATCGCCGTGGCCGCAGTCTTCATCGCCTGGGCCTTCTTGAGCTTCAGCCTCGTCGTCGCCATGGAGTTCTTCAAACACCTGACGCTGTCCGTGGGCTACTTCATCGGCGCCACCTGGATCGCCGCGCTCACCCTGGCCAACCGCCGCCCCTACGACCCGCTGGCCGCCGCCGCCGCCCGCGGCGCCGTGCACGGCACCCTGGCCATCGCGGTCCTGTTCATCGCCTCCGCAGGCCCGTCACTGTTCCTGCAGCTCGTGACCTCGGTGCTCTCATTCCTGCCGACCCTGATCAAGGTGCTACTCGCCGCGGCCGGCTACTACCTCTCCGGCAAAGCAATCCTGTTCGTCCTGGAGAAAAAGACGTCCCTGCTGGCCCTGTTCAAATCCAAGATCCAAAAGTCCCAGACATGGCTCAACCTCTACCCGCCCAACGCACCGGCCACCGTGATGTCCACCGCCATGGGCGGTGCGCTCGATCAACCCGGTTCCTGGGCCAAACGCCAGTACCAACAAATCCGCACGAGCTCCACCGCCGCATTGGACAACGCGCGTAAGTCCGCGAGCGAGTGGCTACGCAACCAGGACGGAGCTGACACCGTGGCGACGGCCATCATCGACGACACACCCGAATTCCAGGCCGCCACCGAGAAGCCCAAGCTCTACGACAAGCCCACCACACGCGTCACGATCACCGGTGAGCCACGCCCCGCCACCGACTCCACCCCCGCCGGTCCCATCGCCGCCGCCGACCTCGACGGCACCATCCGACCCGCGCTGCCAGCACCCGCGCAAAACCCGCCCCCCGACGCCCACACCGTCCAACCCCTTCTCCCACATGTCTGGTTCCGCGGCGGCCTGCCCCAATTCGCCCCACCCCCAGACCAATTCAGCCCACCAGCAGCGCTCGTAGCAGCCGACCCCCCCGCACCCCAGACACCAGCCGACACCAACCCCGCACCGTCGACCACCGTCTCCACGGCCCCTGAGTACTCCATGGCACGTCTTGTCGAGGCCGCGCGCGCTGAAGCAGCGCGCCTGCACAACGTCGACCTGTCAGCGACCAGCATCGACGAAATCATCACGCGCACCACTCAGGCATACCTCGGCTACGACGGCCCCCGTTCCGACGAAGAGACACCCGACTTAGCCGCCGCCGAACCCGATCTTCGGTCGGTGTTGACCGCCGCGCAATGGATCCAGCGGTTCAACCATCACCGCAACCTGCTGCTCGCACGCGGGATCGAGGCCATCCCGACCCTGCCCGAGGACGAGGAGGAACTCGACCGCATCGTGTTCGCCGCTGATTCCACCGGACAGATCCGCATCGAGACGAAAAATGACCGCGGGTTCGGGGACTGGGTCTGAGTTTTCCCCCCATCACAACTATAAACTCCGCCGTATAAGAAATTTGGACCGCTCGCAAACAGGAAACAGGAATATGAAATTCGACAGCGAAGACATCAGCAACGACGACTTGCGGGCCGCCTACGCCAGGATCGACCCTGCGGGCCCCGCCCCGACCGCACCCGCTACGCCGAGCGGCGACGACCACGGCGCAGACTCGCTGACCGACGCCCTGTCAGCCAAACAGAACCATGAAGTCGGTTCTGCTACTGAACAACACGAGAATTCAACCGCGCGCGAAGGCATTGACGCCCCCGCGCCCCGCGATGCAGCAGAGCGCGACGCAGATCGCCGCCACGGCCTCCTCCAACCCCCGACACCGCCCGTCGAATCACCGTCGCGCCACGCCGGCGCTCCCGCACCGACGCCCCCCGCCGTCCCCTCAGAAGAAAGCACTCGGCAAATTAATAACACTCCCGCACCGACGCCCAACTACGGCCAACAATTCGCCGCCGGCGCGCACCCGGAGAGGCTCACAACCCACCCTGGCGCCGAGCACAGCCCGCCGCCACCGACACGACCCACCGACGTCGACGCCGTTCCCGCCCGGCACGCAATCCCGACGCCCCAGAACGGCACCCCGCCAGTGGCGCCCGCGGATTCCCGCACCGACGTCGGCCTGGGCCAGGCGCCCTTCCCGATCCGGCGCGGCGCACCCGACGACGACTACACGCCCGCTGCCGGCCCCGACGCTCCTGGCCACTTCAACCCGGCGGGACCTTCCCAGGCGCCGCGCGCCGCCGTGCCGTTCCCGGCCGAGCACTCGACGGGGCTGGGCTCTCAGCACCCGCAGCCGCCGACCGGATGGCAGGCAGGACACCAAGGGCCGCCGCAGCGCCAGCTCGATTCCTCCTACCAGCGGCCTCAAGAGGACTGGGGCCAGCGCCCGCCGCAGGGACTCGCCCCGGCGCCGGACTACACCCCGCAGCAGCCCGGCGCACGATTCAGCCCGGCCCCGCGCCGTGGCGGCGACGACCTCAACCCCGAGCGCGGCGCCGACCGTGGATTCACGCTGCAAAACCAGCGCCGTGAAGGCCCCCAGCAAGGGTGGCGTGGCGCGCTACACCGTATGCATGTCCCAATCGGCAAGAGCCGCAGTGAGATTGACTACGACCTCGACATCGCCCGCATCAACAAGGTGATCCGCTATCCCAAGGTCATCGGGTTCGCCTCACCCAAAGGTGGTGTCGGCAAGACTGTCTGCGCGATGGCCGTTGCGTCCACGATCGCCGCGCCCCGCCACAAAGGGGAAGTGGTCGCCGTCGACACCGACCACGCCGGGTCGCTAGCGCGCCGGGTGCGCGGTGAGCAGACCAGCGACCTGAAGGCGTTTGTGTCCGATGACCGACTGACCTCGGTCAATGACGTCAAGTCGCACATGCAGAGCAATCACCACCGCCTGTCGGTCCTGGGGTCAAGTCGCTCGCCGCTAGCCAAACCTCTCACGCCCGAGGAGTACACCTACGCGTTGCGCTGCCTGCAGGCCGGACACCTGTTCACCATCGTCGACATGGACACCTCGGCGGCGACCCCGGCCTACGAGACGATCATGGCCAGCCTCGACGCGTTGGTCGTGGTCACCGCGACGTCGCTGGACAGTGCCGAAGCCAGCCGGGACATGATGGATTGGATACGTGCCCGCGGTATGAGCGAACTATCAACCCGGACAATTGTTTTGATGAACCACCAAAGCCCGGCCAAACCGCACCTGGACCTCGATGCGACGGTCTCGCACTTCAAGAACACCGAGAACCACGAAGTGCGGGCGATCCCGTGGGATGAGCACCTGGCCGAGGCCGGCCCCATCAACCTCGACCTACTCAACAAGGCCACCCGCCGCCAATTCGTCAACGTCGCCGCACTGGTGGTCGACAGCCTGCCGTCCAGCTAAGACACCCGCAACCCACCCGCCAGCACGCTATTGACCCACACCCACCAAAGGGGGAAACCGCACCATGACCGACACCATCGTCATCACCGACCGCGCCAACATCGCC
>JAQTVU010000279.1 GCA_028706695.1 Mycobacterium sp. | reverse complement strand
CTGAAACGGTCCGGATGGTGCTCGTCGAAGGGCATGGCGCCGGCGGAGTGACCGTCGAGCAGGAGGACTTCTCCGTGGCCGGTAGGGCCGCGACCGATCGGGTGATCGCGGCCATCCTGCGGACGCGGCAGAGCGCCGCGGAGCGCGGCTATCAGCTGCGGTCCGTCGGCGTGATGTGGATCGACCGGGCCCAAGCGGCGACCCTGCGCGACGCGCTTGCGGTGCGCCACATCGACAACGTCATGCTGGTTTCGGCGTTCGCCGCGGCGGCGACATTGGCCCGGGCGGTCGGCAGCGCGACCGATTGCGCGCGCACCGCCCTGCTCTTCGTCGAGCCGGGCGCCGCGACGCTCGCCGTGGTCGACAGCGTCAACGGCTCGGTCGCTGACATTCGCCAACAGCGGCTGCCCCGCGGCGACGACGCAGCGCTGGCGAAGCTCGCCGCGATGGTGTCGACCGCCGAAGCGGTCAAATCGGTCACGGGCGGGGTGTTCCTCGTCGGGTCCGGCGTCGACGTTCCCGCAATCAAGCCGGCTCTGGAGGCGGCGACTGCGCTGGCGGTGATCGGCCCGGAGGACCCGGACACGGCGTTGGCGCGGGGCGCGGCGCTGGCCGCGGCGAACGCGCAGTTGGGAGCGGCGGAGACCGTCGCGCTGTCGGCGCAGGATCTCACCGCCGCCATCCGCGAGCGCGCCCAGAGCGCCGAAGCGGACACCCAGGTCCGCCTCCCGGCCGGCGGCGCCCGTCGAAGCGCAGTCGGCCCGATCAGGCGGCGCAGCCGCAAGTCGATGCTGGCCGTCGGCGCGGCGACGGCGGTCGTCATCGGCGGGGCGGTTGCACTGGCGCTGGAGCTGACGGTCCGCCCGCACGTCGACCAGCGGCCCGACAGCACCAACGTCGTCACTCCCGCGACCCAGGCCTTGCCCCCGAAAGCCCCGCCGCCTGTTCCAGAAGCGCCGGCCCCGCCACCGCCCGCCGGGCCGCCGCCGGCGGCACCGGCCCCGCCTCGCGCCGCGGTGCCGCGGCGAGGACCCGCATCCGCGTCGCCGGCGCCCGGGCCGGTCGTGCATCCCCCGCGGCAGGCGCCGCCACCGTCGCCACCGCCGCCCCTACGGAGCGCCGACCAGGACGGTGGCACCTGGATCCGTCGCCAGCTGGGCAGATACGGGATTCCACTGCCCTGGCCGTGATTGCCGTGTTCGGCTGCCGGCGTCAAACGCGTAAGATCAGAGCACCAAGGGAACACCGGGCGGGGGTGACCGGCGCACTGCCCTCGCTGGAGTTTGCGACGACGACGGCCCCAGAGCCGGCGGCTGGCAAACCACGATGGAGGAGCTTTGGACACCGTATTGGGCGTGTCGATGGCGCCGACCGCGGTCAGGATGGTGCTGGTCGAAGGCGAGGGCGGCGACGGCGCAACCGTCGACGAAGATGTTTTCAGTGTCGCCGCCGATGACGAGGACGCAACCGTCACGGCGGCCGAGCAGGTAGTTTCGGCGATCCTGGGCACCCGAGAGGGCGCCGCTGAGGGCGGCTACCAGCTGGCCTCAACCGGGGTCACCTTCTCCGACCCGGCCGAGGCCGTCGCCCTGCGCGATGCCCTGGCCGCCCACAAGCTGGAGAATGTGATGCTGGTCTCGGCCTTCCTGGCCGCGGCCGCGCTGGCTCAGGCGGTGGGCAACCAAACCAACTACGCGCAGACGGCGCTGTTGTTCATCGAGCCCGACGCCGCGACGCTGGCGGTCGTCGACAGCGCGGACGGCTCCATCGCCGACGTGCACCGCGCCGCGCTGCCCGACGACGACGACGCGGCGGTGGACCGGCTGGCCGCGATGGTGTCCAACGCCGAGGCGTTGGACCCGCACCCCGATGCGGTGTTCGTCGTCGGCTCCGGCATCGACCTGCCGCTGATCAAGCCGGCGCTGGAGGCATCCACCGCGCTGCCCTTGACGGTGCCCGAGGAGCCCGACACCGCGCTGGCTCGCGGCGCCGCGCTGGCATCGGCCAGCGCACCGCTGTTCGCGTCGTCCACCGCGGCGCTGGCCTACGCGCAGGACCCCGGCACCGGTGCCATCGACCCGGTGGCGGCCGTCGCGCCCGGCTACCTTGAGGCATCTGAAAACGCCGGTGACAACAACCTCGCCTACAGCGCCGTGCCCGATGACTTCCCCGACGTGTTCACCGGTGCGCAAACCGCCGCGACCAGCTTCCTCGGTGCGGGGGCACAGCACAGGTCCTTCCGCCTGCTCGGGACCATCCTCGCGGCCACCTTCGTCCTCGGCGTGGCGGCGTTGGTCGTTGCGTTAGCCGTCGCCATCCGGCCGAATGCCGGCGTGCGGCCCTCTCCCGGGCACAACATCGTCGCTCCCACCCGCCCGATGCCGGCTCCGGCGGCTCCGGCTCCCAAGCCGGCGGCCCCGGCTCCCAAGCCGGCGGCTCCCGCCCCCGCCCCGGCGGCTCCCGCTCCCGCCCCGGCCCCGGTGGCCCCCGCCCCGGTGGCTCCGGCCCCCGCCCCCGCCCCGGTGCCGGCCGCGCCGCCGCCACTTCCCCCACCACCGCCGATAGCTCCCGTACCGATTCCACTGCCGATACCGGGCGTCGGCGGGCCGCCGGTGTTCGGTGGGCCCGCTCCGAGGGGGCCGTTCGGCGGCGACGACGGCGGGTTTCCGGGGATTCCGCACGGCGGGTTCCATGGCGGCCCCGGCTTTGGCGGTCCCCACTTCGGGCTTCCGGGCATTCCGCGGCTCTAAGCACCGTTGCCCCGGTCGTGGGCCAGCTGTCATCTGCTGTTTGCCTACCGCTAGGCGCAGCGATGCAGTCAGCTCATCGCGACCCCCTACACCGGAGATATGCGATGCGCCGTCTTCGGCACCGGTTACCTCGGGGCCACCCACGCGGTCGGGATGGCGGAACTGGGACATGACGTCGTCGGCATCGACATCGATCCGGGTAAGGTCGCCAAGCTCGCCGGGGGCGACATCCCCTTCTACGAGCCCGGACTGCGAAAGCTGCTGACCGAGAATCTGGCCGCCGGGCGGCTGCGGTTCAGCACCGACTACGACCTGGCGGCCCAGTTCGCCGACGTGCATTTCCTCGGGGTCGGCACCCCGCAGAAGAAGGGCGAGTACGGCGCCGACCTGCGCCACGTCCGTGCGGTCGTCGAGACGCTGGTGCCGCGGCTGACCAGGCCATCTGTCCTCGTCGGCAAATCGACGGTCCCGGTGGGCACCGCCGCCGAGCTGAGCCACCGCGCCGCCGCCCTGGCCCCGGCCGGGGTAGACGTGGAAATCGCGTGGAATCCGGAGTTCCTGCGGGAAGGCTACGCCATGCAGGACACCTTGCACCCGGACCGGATCGTCCTGGGCGTGCAAGAAGATTCGGTGCGCGCCGAGGCGGCGGTCCGGGAGCTCTACGCGCCGCTGTTGGACGCGGGCGTCCCATTCCTGGTGACCGACCTGCAGACCGCGGAATTGGTCAAGGTTTCGGCGAACGCGTTTCTGGCGACGAAGATCTCGTTCATCAACGCGATCTCCGAAGTGTGCGAGGCCGCCGGCGCCGACGTCAGCCTGTTGTCCGACGCCCTGGGCTACGACCCCCGGATCGGGCGTCAGTTCCTCAACGCCGGGCTGGGTTTCGGCGGCGGCTGCCTGCCCAAGGACATCCGCGCGTTCATGGCTCGCGCCGGCGAGTTGGGAGCCGACCAGGCGCTGACGTTCCTGCGCGAGGTGGACAGCATCAACATGCGCCGGCGCACCCGGATGGTGGAGCTGGCCACCGCCGCGTGCGGCGGCTCGCTGCTGGGCGCCAACATCGCCGTGCTCGGTGCGGCGTTCAAGCCCGAGTCCGACGACGTGCGCGACTCGCCGGCGCTCAATGTCGCGGGCCAGCTGCAACTCAACGGGGCCGCGGTCAATGTCTTCGACCCCAAGGCGCTGGACAACGCCCAACGGCTGTTCCCGACGCTGAACTACGCGGTCTCGGTCGAAGAGGCCTGCGAACGCGCCGACGCGGTGCTGGTGCTCACCGAGTGGCGGCAGTTCATCGACCTCGATCCCGACGACCTGGCCGACCGGGTGCGGGCCCGGGTCATCGTCGACGGTCGCAACTGCCTCGATGCCGCCCGCTGGCAGGGGGCGGGCTGGCGGGTGTTCCGGCTGGGAGCACGGCGGCCCTAAAAGCGTGTCGATGCGCCGGCCCTACGTGCCCGGCGTCGCGGCCACCGCGCTTTCGGGAGTTGTATCGTCTCGGCCGGCGGGGCCACACCCTGCGGCCTAATCCGGGGCCTAATCCGGGCCTAATCCGCGGCGGCGATGAGCGGCTCCAGGACGAGCCCGGCGTTGTTGCGCACAATGGTGTCCAGCCACCACTTGTCGGAGAACAGCGCCAACAGGGTGCCGTCGGTGCGGGTCAGCACCTCGACGCCGCGCTGCAACTGCAGGAAGGCGGCGTCTTCGGCGCGGGCGCGGCGGGCCACGGTGTAGCTGAGGGGTTCGAGTTCGACGACAGCGTTGAGCTCGTTCGCCATGCGATGGCTGGTCACCTCGAATTGCATGGGACCCACGGCGGCCAGCACCGGCGCCTGGTCGCCACGTAGATCCGACCGCAGCACCTGGATCACGCCCTCCTGTTCGAGTTGGGCGATGCCCTTGCGGAACTGCTTGTGCTTGCTGGTGTCCGCCGCCCGGGCGACGGCGAAGTGCTCGGGGGCGAAGCTGGGGATCGGCGGGTATTCCACCGCCTC
>JAQTVU010000278.1 GCA_028706695.1 Mycobacterium sp. | reverse complement strand
GCAAGAAGCAGGTCGCCCAGCCGGCCGCGCCGGCGGCCGCGGGCCCGGGATGGGTCGCGCCCACCCCGGCGCCGACGTTGGCGCACCTGCGCGGCACCACGCAGAAGGCCAGCCGCATCCGGCAGCTCACCGCCGCCAAGACGCGGGAATCCCTACAGGCCACGGCGCAGCTCACCCAGACCCACGAGGTCGACATGACCATGATCGTCGGGTTGCGGCAGCGGGCCAAGGCGGCGTTCGCCGAGCGGGAAGGGGTGAACCTGACCTACCTGCCGTTCATCGCCCGCGCGGTGATCGACGCGCTAAAGATCCACCCCAACATCAACGCCAGCTACAACGAGGACACCAAGGAGATCGTCTACTACGACGCCGAGCACCTCGGCTTCGCCGTCGACACCGAGCAGGGCCTGCTCTCCCCCGTGATCCACAACGCCGGGGACCTCTCCCTGGCCGGCCTGGCCCGGGCGATCGCCGACATCGCCGCGCGCGCCCGCTCGGGAGATCTCAAACCCGACGAGTTGTCCGGCGGGACCTTCACGATCACCAACATCGGCAGCCAGGGCGCGCTGTTCGACACCCCGATCCTGGTTCCGCCCCAGGCGGCCATGCTGGGCACCGGGGCGATCGTCAAGCGGCCGCGGGTGATCGTCGACGCGTTCGGCGGCGAGTCGATCGGGATCCGTTCGATCTGCTACCTCCCGCTGACCTACGACCACCGGCTGATCGACGGTGCCGATGCCGGACGCTTCCTCACGACTATCAAGAACCGGCTCGAAGAGGGGGCGTTCGAGGCCGACTTGGGGTTGTGACAGCGTGGCCCGAGCTGATCGTCAGGCCGTCATCGCGATAGCGGGTTCATCCGGCCTGATCGGTTCCGCCCTGACCGCCGCGCTGCGCGCCGCCGACCGTCGGGTGTTGCGCATCGTACGCCGCGCACCGGCGAACGCCGAAGAGCTGCACTGGAATCCCGACAGCGGTGAGTTCGACGCCGATGCCCTGTCGGGGGTCGACGCCGTGGTCAACCTGTGCGGAATCAATTTCGATCGGCGGCGGTGGTCGGGGGCGTTCAAGCAGAATCTGCGGGACAGCCGCGTCACCCCGACCGAGGTGCTGGCCAAAGCCGTGGCCGCAGCCGGCGTCGAAACCTTGGTCAACGCCAGCGCGGTGGGCTTCTACGGAAACACCAGGGACCGCGTGGTCGACGAGACCGACCGCGCGGGAGACGGCTTCCTGGCCCAGCTCTGCCAGGACTGGGAGGCTGCCACGCTGCCCGCCCAATACGGCGGGGCCCGGGTGGTGCTGGCGCGCAGCGGCGTGGTGCTGGGCGCGGCCAGTCGCGCATTGCGCCGGCTGCGCCCGCTGTACTCGTGCGGGCTGGGCGCCCGGCTGGGCGGCGGCCGTCAGTACATCTCGTGGATCAGCCTCGAAGACGAGGTGCGGGCATTGTTGTTCGCGATCTCGCATCGCTCGCTGTCCGGCCCGGTGAACATGACCGGACCGGCACCTGTCACCAATGCCGAGTTCACCACCGCGTTCGGTCGCGCGGTCAACCGCCCCACGCCGCTGGTGCTGCCCGGCTTCGCGGTGCGCGCCGCCCTCGGCGAGTTCGCCGACGAGGTGCTGCTGAGTGGTCAGCGCGCCATCCCGTCCGCGCTGGAGCGCGCCGGTTTCCAGTTCCACCACAACACCATCGGCGAGGCGCTTGGCTATGCCACGTCCCGGCCCCAGCGGGATTAGGCCGGATTAGGCCCACCGGGTGTTGTGGTTGCGCGCGGGCGGGTACGGTCGCCTCCGTGATCGACTCCATCAGGTCGCGACCGACCGCGATCGACGTTCGCCAGCTCGGGACGATCGAGTACCGGGCCGCGTGGCAGCTGCAGCGCGAGCTGGCCGACGCCCGGGTCGCCGGCGGTGCTGACACCCTGTTGTTGCTGGAGCACCCGGCGGTCTACACGGCCGGACGGCGCACCCAGCCGCACGAACGACCGGTGGACGGCACACCGGTCCTAGAAACCGACCGCGGCGGCAAGATCACCTGGCACGGCCCCGGCCAGTTGGTCGGCTACCCGATCGTCGGGCTCACCGAACCGCTCGACGTGGTCAACTACGTCCGCCGCCTCGAGGAAGCACTGATCAAGGTCTGCGCTGAGCTGGGCCTCGACACCTGCCGCGTGGAGGGCCGCTCCGGGGTGTGGGTGCCCGCCGGCGCCGGCCGGCCCGAATGCAAGGTCGCCGCCATCGGCGTGCGGGTTTCCCGCGCCACCACGCTGCACGGGTTCGCGCTCAACTGCGATTGCGACCTAGGCGCGTTCAACGCCATCGTGCCGTGCGGCATCGCCGAGGCCGGGGTGACGTCGCTGGCCACCGAACTGCGCCGCCCGGTGCCCGTCGATGAGATCCGGACTGCCGTCGCCGACGCCGTCTGCGCCGCCTTGGACGGTCACCTGGCACTGAGCTCGCAGGCTCGGTCCGCGTAGCATCGACCAGGTGAGCGTTGCCCCCAGGTCCGATGTCGCCGCGGCCGCGGCCCCGGAAGGCCGGCGCCTGCTGCGCCTGGAGGTGCGCAACGCGCAGACCCCTGTCGAGCGCAAACCGCCGTGGATCCGGGTCCGGGCGCGGATGGGACCGGAATACACCGGGCTCAAGAGCCTGGTCCGGCGCGAGGGTCTGCACACCGTCTGCGAAGAGGCCGGCTGCCCCAACATCTACGAATGCTGGGAGGACCGGGAAGCCACCTTCCTGATCGGTGGTGACCAGTGCACCCGCCGCTGTGATTTCTGCCAGATCGACACCGGCAAGCCCGCCGCACTGGACCGCGACGAGCCCCGGCGGGTCGCCGACAGCGTGCGCGCGATGGGACTGCGCTACGCCACCGTCACCGGCGTCGCCCGTGACGACCTGCCCGACGGCGGAGCCTGGCTGTACGCCGAGACGGTGCGCGCGATCAAGAAGCTCAACCCGTCGACCGGTGTCGAGTTGCTGATCCCCGACTTCAACGGCGCGCCCGCGCGGCTGGTCGAGGTTTTCGGGTCACGCCCGGAAGTGTTGGCGCACAACGTCGAAACGGTGCCGCGGATCTCCAAACGGGTTCGGCCGGCGTTTTCCTACCGGCGCAGCCTGGGTGTGCTGACCGCCGCGCGGGACTTCGGCCTGGTCACCAAGAGCAACCTGATCCTGGGCCTGGGCGAAACTCCCGACGAGGTGCGCGCCGCGCTGGCCGACCTGCGCGACGCCGGCTGCGACATCGTCACCATCACCCAATACTTGCGTCCGTCGATGCGCCATCACCCGGTGGAGCGCTGGGTCAGGCCCGAGGAGTTCGTCGAGTTCGCGCGTTACGCCGAGGGGCTGGGCTTCGCGGCCGTGCTGGCCGGGCCGCTGGTGCGCTCGTCGTACCGGGCGGGACGACTCTACGAGCAAGCCGCGGGTGCCTCGACACCGTAGGTGACCGCGCGCGAACGTATCCTTGGGTGATTATGGCGAAATCGCGTACTGCCACCGAGAACAAGGCCGCCAGGGCGCAGGCGAAAGCCGCCCGCAAGGCCGCCGCGCGGGAGCGCCGCACGCAGCTGTGGCAGGCGTTCAACATGCAGCGCCGGGAGGACAAGCGACTGCTGCCCTACATGATCGGCGCCTTCACGCTGATCGTGGGCGTCGCGGTGGCGATCGGTGTGTGGGCCGGCGGGGTCACCATGATCACGCTGATTCCGCTCGGGGTTCTGCTGGGCGGCCTGGTCACCTTCATCATTTTCAGCCGCCGGGCCCAGAGGTCGATTTACAGCAAGGCCGAGGGTCAGGCCGGCGCCGCGGCATGGGTGCTGGATAACATGCGCGGCAAGTGGCGGGTCACGCCCGGGGTCGCCACGACCGGCCACCTCGATGCGGTGCATCGGGTGCTCGGGCGGCCCGGTGTCATCCTGGTCGGCGAGGGATCGTCGGCCCGTGTCAAACCGCTGCTGGCCCAGGAGAAGAAGCGCACCGCACGGCTGGTCGGTGAGGTGCCGATCTACGACGTCGTCGTGGGCAACGGCGAGGGCGAAGTTCCGTTGGCCAAGCTGGAGCGCCACCTGACCCGCCTGCCGGCCAACATCGCCGCCAAGCAGATTGACGCGCTCGAGTCGCGGTTGGCCGCGCTGGGCTCGCGGACGGGTGTCGGTGTCATGCCCAAAGGTCCGCTGCCCAACTCCGGCAAGCTGCGCGGTGTGCAACGCACCGTGCGCCGCCGGTAGGGCGCGCAAGACGTGCTCGCTTCGCTTGCTGAGGCCGAAGCTAGCGCCGCAGCACCGCCGTGCGGGTGAGTTGGTCGTGCAGGCCGCGTCCGTCCGCGTCGCTGAACAGCGCCGGGATGACCATGGCAAGCAGCAGTCCGCGCACCGCCAATCGCACCACTCCCACCGGCGGCCGCCCGTCCAGCGGCGCGACCCCAAGGCCCAGCGCCAACTGACCGGGCGTGGAATCGAACAGCCGCGCCGCCACCACCCCGAGGACGAACCAGATGACCAGCACCGCGGTCGCCAAGGTCGGTGGGGACAGCAGGCCGAACGTCATTCCCAGCGCCGCCAGGCCGTAGGAGATCGACCAGTCGATCGTCAGCGCGGCCAGTCGCCGCCCCATCGGCGCCAGCGATCCCGGCCCGCTCTGCGGCAAACCAAGCGCCGCACCGGGGTAGGCGGGCCGCGGTTCGGCGGTCATCGAGCCAGCCCCGGCGTCGGCTTTGCCGCCGGTGGCCGGAACTGGGCGCTGCGCAC
>JAQTVU010000277.1 GCA_028706695.1 Mycobacterium sp. | reverse complement strand
CAGGATCTCGGGGTCGATGCTGGTGACGACACCCATCGCCAGCCGGACCCGCATGCCGGTGGAGTAGGTGCGCAGCGGCATCGACAGGTAGTCGCCGAGCTCGGTGAACTCGGCGATCTCATCGACCTTGGCCAGCATCTGTTTTCGGCTCTGCCCGAGGAACAGCCCGCGGATGACGATGTTCTCGTAGCCGGAGATCTCGGGGTCCATGCCGATCCCCAGATCGAACACCGGCGCCACCCGGCCGGTGACCTTCGCCCAGCCCCGGGTCGGTTCGTAGATGCCCGAAAGCAGGCGCAGCAGAGTCGATTTCCCGGCGCCGTTGTGGCCGACCAGGCCCACCCGGTCGCCCTGTTGCAAGGACATGGTGATGTCGCGCAGCGCCTCGATGACGACGACGTTGGAGCTGTTGTGCCCGATGGTGCCGCCGGCCCTGCCCAGGACGGCCTTCTTCAGGGAGCGAGACTTGGCGTCGAAGATCGGAAACTCCACCCATGCGTTGCGCGTCTCGATGCGAGCGCTGCGCGGACCCGTCACCGGCGGCCTCTTATAGGTATTGACCGTGACCGGACCCGCCCGGCTTCCCCACCCCCGGCGGCAGCGCACCCTGACGCATCTTCTCCAGCTGCGCGCGCGCGGCCATCTGCTGGGCGAACAGCGCGGTCTGGATGCCGTGGAACAGCCCCTCCAGCCAGCCGACCAGCTGCGCCTGTGCGATGCGCAATTCGGCGTCGGAGGGTGCGGAGTCCTCGCTGAAGGGCAGGGTGAGGCGGTCGAGCTCCTCGCGGAGTTCCGGCGCCAGGCCGTCTTCGAGCTCCCGGATGCTGGTGGCGTGGATTTCGCGCAGCCGGTTGCGGCTCGCCTCGTCGAGGGGCGCGGCGCGCACTTCCTCGAGCAGTTGCTTGATCATCGTGCCGATGCGCATCACCTTGGCGGGCTGCTCGACGAGGTCGGTCACGGCGCGCTCCTCGGCGTCGTCGTTCTGCACCGCCATGACCCGCGGGTCGACACCGCCCATGATCTCGATGCCGTCGTCGTCGGTACTCAATTCCGTCACCATCCCTCGCGGACCTAGGAGTGCGGCGCCGCGCCAGGCCCGCGCCATTCATAGATTCTTGCCCCACCGTTGTCGTAGATCAGCGCCCACGACTTCGATTTCTCCAACGAGACTAGTCCGTCGGGCACGACGAACCCGCCAACCGTCGGCACGCTGGTCAGGATGTAGCGGATGTGAAGGGCTTTGACCGCCTCGACCACCCGCGAGTCGGAGGCGCCGCGACACGCGTAGGCCCAGACGATGAAGCGGTGGTAGCCGGGTCCGGTCTGCTGCGGGTAGTCGTAGTGGGTCCACAGCGGGTGCAGGTCGGCCACCGCATACATCCAGGCGGTGCCGTCGGTGTTGGCGTTGGCGATCAGGGTTTCCCGCGCGCCCGGCAGCTTGGCCAGGTAGGCCATGGCCATGAGGTCGCGCTGGTCGATCATCACCTGGTCGTATTTGTGGCCGAACAAGAAGGCGTGCCGCGGGAAGTAATGCCAGGCGCTCAGCACGGTGGCCGCCGTCAGCAGCGCCGCCGTCGCCGGGAACCGGACGCGTTCGGGCAGCGGTGTGAACCGTCCGGTCCAGCGCCCGGCCGCCGCCACGGCAGCCGCGACGATTGTGAACAGCCCGACACCGGCGATCGGGGGCAGCAGCAGCGTCGTGGCGGCGGCCACCCGGCGCGGGTCCTTGTAGAAGAACTCTCCCAGCATTCCGGCCACCGCGCCGAGCGGTCCGCCCAGCGGAGTCCCCGCGTCGACGTTCACCACGACCAGCACCAGCCAGGCCGCCAGCGGCCACCAGACGCGTTTGACCAGCAGGACGACCCCGCCGACGACCAGCAGCGCGCTCAGCCCGTACTGCACCGGGAAGTCGTTGAGGTGGCGCGAATGCTGGAAGACGGCGTCGAACAGGCCCCGTTTCTTGCTGAGGTAGGTGAGGAACGAGTGCCCGGCGATGATGTCTTCCTGCTGCTGGACACTGCGGAACTGCGGCAGCAAGATCAGCCCGGCCGCCACCGCGACGCCGGCCAGTGTCAGGAAGTCGGGGATCCGCCCGCGCACCGGATGCGGCAGCGCGTCGAGCAGCCACCAGGCCAACAGGAACAACGCGACGACGATCCCGCCGGTGATGTGCACCGAGAAGGTGCCGACCAGCGCCAGGATGGCCGCCGGGATGCGGTCGCGGTGCCGCAGCGTCGAGGCGATCAGCACCATCGTCGGCACCGCCAGGCCATCGGCCGTCAGGTTGGGCATGGCGGCGACGTCGAACTCGACGTAGGGCACCGCGGTGAACGACGCCGACAGCGCCGCGGCGGTGGCCGCCGCCCCGGCGGTGCGCCACTGGCTGGTCCGTGAGCGCAGCAGCCGCCAGGTGAGGGTGGCCGCGGCGGCCGGGAACAGCCAGACCGCCGCCGCCACCGAACTCAGGGTGTAGCCGGTGGTCGGTGCGTTGCCGGTGAGCTGACAGAACACCGCGGTCAGCGCGTGGAATGCCGAGGGGTAGTACAACAGTTGGTGCGTCTCGACGTTGCGCAGCTCGCCCATGTGAGTCGACGAGGCCTGACCGGTGTCCAGGATGAAACGCACCTCGTTGGCGTGCCAGACCGCGTCCCAGGTGCTGGGCACGGAGTCCCAATGCGCAATGCCGCGGTAGGCCGCCCACATGATCATCAGCGCGCCCAGCAGCACGCCGGCGGCCACCGCCAGCGCCGGCCCGCGGCCGATCCCGCGGGCTTCGGCCGCGGGATCGCGGTAGCGGCCCAGCAGCAGCTGGCAGGCCACCATCGCCAGGGCCACCACAGCCAGGGTGGCCAGCGCGGTCCAGCCGTTCCACGGGATTCCCGCCGCGCCGAAGGGGATGATCGCCAACGCCACCATGCCGTACGTAAACGGCGGGCCGGCCGCGACGGCGACCGGCCAGCTCAACTGGGTGATGCGCGCGATGATGGCGCCCGGGGCGATCAGCAGAATCAGTGCGATCAGCGTTCCGAACCACAGGCCCACTCGATTAGTATGGCTGCCCGGGTGTCCTGGCTCGGGAGGCCATCGCCTGGCCGGAACGTCTGGCACCCGCTACGTCTCGATGTCGCTCACATAGCGGAAGCTCTAAGGTGGCTGGCATGGCTTACGACGTCGCCCGGGTGCGCGGACTTCATCCGTCGCTGGGTGACGGGTGGGTGCACTTCGACGCGCCGGCCGGGATGCTGATTCCCGACTCGGTTGCCACCACCGTCTCGACGGCCTTCCGCAGGTCGGCGGCCAGCACGGTCGGCGCGCACCCTTCGGCGCAGCGCAGCGCCGCGGTCTTGGATGCCGCGCGCGTGGCCGTCGCCGACCTGTTGAACGCCGACCCGGCCGGCGTCGTGCTGGGCGCCGACCGCGCCATCCTGTTGTCCTTGCTGGCCGAAGCGTCGTCCTCGCGCGCGGGCCTGGGCTACGAGGTCGTCGTGAGCCGCCTCGACGACGAGGCCAACATCGCCCCGTGGTTGCGCGCCGCGCACCGCTACGGCGCCAAGGTGAAGTGGGCCGAGGTCGACATCGAGACCGGCGAGTTGCCGACGTGGCAGTGGGAGAGCCTGGTCGGCAAGGCGACCAGGCTGGTCGCGGTCGCCTCCGCGTCGGCGGCGCTGGGCACGGTCACCGATCTGCGCGCGATGACCAAGCTGGTGCACGACGTGGGCGGGCTGGTGGTGGTCGACCATTCCGCCGCGGCCCCGTACCGGCTGCTCGACGTGAAGGAGACCGAGGCCGACGTGGTGGTGGTCAACGCGCTGGCCTGGGGTGGCCCCCCGATCGGTGCGATGGTGTTTCGCGACCCGGCGCTGATGAGCACGTTCAGCTCGGTGTCGACCGATCCCTACGCCACCGGCCCGGCCCGCCTGGAGATCGGCGCGCACCAGTTCGGGCTGCTGGCCGGGGTGGTCGCCGGCGTCGAGTACCTCGCGGCGCTCGATGAGGCCGCGCGTGGCAGCCGGCGGGAGCGCCTGTCGGTGTCGATGCAGTCCGCCGCGACCTACCTGGACCGGGTGTTCGACTACCTGATGGTGTCGTTGCGGTCGTTGCCGTTGGTGATGGTGATCGGCCGTCCGGAGGTGCGGATTCCGGTGGCTAGTCTGGCCGTGCACGATGTGCCGGCCGAGCGGGTGGTGCAGCGCTTGGCGGACAACGGAATCCTGGCCGTGACCAACGAAAGCTCGCGCGCGCTCGAGGTTTTGGGGGTGGGCGACATCGGCGGCGCCGTCACCGTCGGGCTGGCGCACTATTCGACGACGGCCGAGGTCGACCAGTTGGTGCGCACGCTAGCCTCCCTTGGCTGAGGCCGGCAACTAAGCCGGCAGCGTCAGCACGAACTTCCCGGTCACTTTTCCGTCGACCAACAGGTGGTGGGCGTCGCCGGCCCGCGGCAGGGGCAGGCGGGCGCCGATGATCGGCTGGACCCGGCCCTCGGCGATCATCGGCCACACCGAGGCCGTCACCGCCTGCACGATCTCGGTTTTGCTGTGCGGGCCGCTCACCGGCCGGGCGCGCAGCGTGGTGCCGATGATCCGCGCCCGCTTGCCGAGCAGTTTGCCCAGGTTGAGCTCGGCCTTGACCCCGCCCTGCATGCCGATGATGACCAGCTGTCCGTCGGCGGCCAGCGCGTCGATGTTGCGGTCCAGGTAGGCGGCGCCCATGATGTCGAGGATCACATCCGCGCCGGCAGGGCCGGTGG
>JAQTVU010000276.1 GCA_028706695.1 Mycobacterium sp. | reverse complement strand
GGCCGCGTCGGCGCGGTAGCCGGCGAGCCGGCGCGCACATACCAGCGTGTCCACGAGGTGCAGCCGATCGGGGCGCACCAATGTTTGCGCATCACCGCCCCGATCGATCGTCACCGGCGTGCCATCGCGGCCGGCACCCACTTCGAGGAGGGTTAGGTTCGCGGGTTCGTCCAGATTGCTGGGCCCGTCCAGGTCGGCGATCAACACCGCATACGGCGCGTCGGCAGCGGCCAGCGCGGCGAGCGCCTGCGCCGCATCGCCATACACCATGCGGGCAGCTCCGAGCGCGTCGACGCGGTGCGGATGTTGGTTGTGCGGCAACCATTTCAACCAGTCCCAGTGCACCAGATTGCCGTCGGAGACCGCCCCGGCGATCAGCAACTGATCGGGTGCGTGCAGCACCGCGAGCCGGCAGATCATCGCCCGCAGCAGGCCGCGCACCGCGGTGACATCACCGTTGATCGTCACGGTGTGGCAGCCACGCACACCGATGACGATCGGCACGTCGGTGACGGTCGAATGCGTGTCGACGAAGCGCCGCACGGCCGTAGCGGTGACCGGGTCCGACGCATACCCTTCCTCGGGAGCAACCAGGCGAGCCGCAAGCGGACCGGCACCCACGCCGACGCGCACGAGGCAGAAGTCGGGATCGGCCACGCGTGTCTCCCACATGCGCGGGCCGCCGATCAACGTCCACAAGGAGTCCGGGTCGGGATGGCTGCTCTCCAGTGCGGCGCGTTGTGCCAGAGCGATTTCGGTGACCGTCGCCCGCAGCCGGCCGAGGTACTGGAGGTAGTCGGCCCGGTCGGCGTCGACACCGCCGCCGCGGCGCCCGCGTCCGGTCATCACCGTCAGCGCCGCCGAAGCCAGCATCATCAGCGGCAGCATCAGGAATGTCGGGTTGCGGGTGACGGCCGATCCGGAGAAGAACGTCGCCGCCATCATGGCCGACGTCGCCACAGACATGACGATCGGCAGCATCCGCAGCAGCGACCCGGGCGGCGGGAGGCCGGGCGGCGCCTCGACGACGATGTCGGCGGTCACCGGCGCCGGCAGGGGTCGCCGCGCCGGCGGTACGAAATTCACCGTCATTCATTGCCCTCCACGGCCCTCCACGGCCCTCCCGCCGGTGAGGACGGTAGGCGGCACCGGCCGTGCCGGCAAGTCAGCTGTGGACAACCGGATGCCCGGGTACCGAAAAGTGGCTAGCGTTCCGGCAACACGAGTGGAGAGGTCGTCGTTGCGCTCATCGAATGGATTGTGCCGCGTCAGCGTTCATGCCGGCGACGCCGTGGTCGACCTGGCCCTGCCCGACGGGGTGCCCGTCGGTGTTCTCATCGCGTCGATCGCCGACATGGTCGACGGCGTGGTCGACGGCGCCGAGGCCAAACGCTACCAGCTGTCGCTTCCGGGCGGGTCGTCACTGGAGACGTCAAGCACGTTGGCGCACCACGGTATTCGTGACGGATCCGTTCTGGTGCTCGGCCGGTCGCACCCACCGCCGCCCGTCCTGCGATACGACGACGTCGCCGAGGCCGTGTCGGCCGCGCTGGACCCGGCCGGCCGTTCCCAGCCACCTTGGCCGGCCTGGCGCGTCGCCGCAGGCACGGCCGGCTTCCTGACCGGGATCGGCGTGCTGGCACTCATCCGGAACGCCGGTGCCGTCACGGGTGCGTTGCCCACCGCCGGCGTCGCGGCGGCGGCGAGCGTGGCCGCGCTGGCGGGTGCGGCCCTCGCGCGCCGGGCCTACCGGGATCCGACGGCGTGGCTTGCCCTGTGTCTTGTCGGTGCCGAATTCGCCGCGGCCGCGGGATACCTGGCGGTGCCGGGCATTCCCGGGACCCCCAATGCGCTGTTGGCCGGCATGGCCGCCGCCGTCGCGGCGGTCTCGGCGATGCCGATGTCCGGCTGTCCCAGCACGACATTGACCGTGGTGGCCGGCGCGGCGATGAGCATCGCCATAGCCGCGCTGACGGAGATGACGACCGCCGCGCCGCTGCACACGATCGGGTCGGTCTTCGCGCTGCTCAGCCTCGCTGCGCTGGGAACCGCGCCGCGGGTGTCGATTCTGTTGGCGGGCTTGTCGCCTCAGCTGCCGCCGGCCGGCGAGCCGGATCCGGCCGCGGTGGCTATCCGGGCGATCCGCGCGGACAACTGGCTGACCGGGCTGCTCGCCGTGTTCGCGTCGTCCGCTGGCGCCGGTGCCCTCATCACGGTGCTCAGCGGCGCGCCACGGCCGCAATGCGTGGCGTTCGGCGCCATCACCGGCGCGCTGCTGTTGCTGCGTGCCCGCGCCTTCGACGGCCACCGGGCGGCGGTGGTCGCGCTCAGCGGAATCGCTGTGGTCGCAGCGGCATTCGCCGCCGCAACGATCGCCGCACCCGGGCACGGACCGTGGACGGCCGCCGTGACGGCGGTGCTGGCCGGCTTGGCGATGTACGTCGGTTTCGTGGCCCCCGCGCTACCCGCGTCGCCGATCCTGCGTGTTGGGATGGATCTGATTGAGTGGCTGGCGCTGGCCGCGATGGCGCCGCTGACGTGCTGGATATGCGGCGTGTACGGGGCTGTTCGCGGATGGGGGCTGAGTTGACGCGCATCGTGCGCCTGCTGGGAGTCTTCGCGTTGACGGTGTTGTCGCCGTTGGCGACACCGTCGGCACGGGCGGTCGCGCCGCCGCAGATCGACGAAAAGGCGCTACCCCAACCGGGTTTACCGGTTCCGCCGCGGCCGACTGTGCAGCGCGAGGTGTGCGCGACGACCTCGGCGGAACCCGGCGGCGGTCGCGGCCAGCTCGCCGGCCTTGATCTGCCGCGCGTCTGGCGGCTCAGCCGCGGCGCCGGCCAGCGCGTCGCGGTCATCGACACCGGCGTCTCGCCGGGCCGGCGGCTGCCCGAGGTGGTGCCCGGCGGCGACTACGTGTTCACCGGCGACGGCACGCAGGACTGCGATGCGCACGGCACGCTGGTGGCCGGGATCGTCGCTGCGGCACCGGGTCCGGATGGAGTTGGCGGGGTGGCACCCGATGCCACTTTGATTGGCATCCGCCAGTCCAGCACGAGGTTCGCGCCCGCCGCCGATCGAGCCCGCTCCGGCGTCGGTGACGTGGATACGCTGGCCCGGGCCGTCCGGACCGCCGCGGACCTCGGCGCATCCGTGATCAACATTTCCTCGGTTGCCTGCGTTGCGGTCACCTCGCCGCTCGACGACCGCGCGCTGGGTGCCGCGCTGGCCTACGCGGTGGACGTGAAGAATGCCGTCGTGGTGGCCGCGGCGGGCAATACCGGCGGCGCCGCCCGGTGCCCGGCGCAGCGCTCCGATTCGACGTGGGAGACGGTCACGGTCGCGGTCAGCCCCGCCTGGTACGACGACTACGTGCTGACCGTGGGCTCGGTGACCGCCGAAGGCGCACCCTCGGCGTTCACTCTGGCCGGCCCGTGGGTGGATGTCGCCGCACCGGGAGAGGGCGTGACCCCGCTTGGCGCGCAGCCCGTTTCGGGAACGAGCTTCGCCGCTCCGGTGGTCAGCGGGCTGGCCGCGCTGATCCGCGCGCGCTTTCCCGCGTTGACCGCACGCCAGGTGATGAAGCGCATCGAGTCGACCGCGCATCACCCGCCCACCGGGCGGGATCCCGTCGTCGGCAACGGCACCATCGACGCCCTGGCCGCGGTCAGCACCGACGCGCTCCCGCCCCGCCCCACCCCCGCGCCGTCGCCGGCGCCGGCAACCCTGGCCATCCCCACGCCCACGCCGCCCGGACAGGTGGATTCGCGGCCCCGGGACATCGCGCTGCGCGGCGCCGGGGTGTGCGTTGCCGCGCTGATGACAGCCCTGGTCGTGGGCGCGGCCCGGCGACGGCTACGGGCCCCCGCCAACGGTGTCCCGGGCGACTGACGCGCTGCTCCGGGCAAGGTCCGGACCCGACGGAAGGGTGATCAAGACCGGCCGGGGAGCGGGGAGCGGTTCGGCAAGGCCCAGGTCGTGCGCCGCGTCATCGTCATGGATCGCAAACCGCACTCCGGTGTCGGTCACCAGGTATCGGGTTTCGCCCGGGCCCTCGCCGCGCACGTAGACACTGCGCCCGGGTGGCAGGTAGACCGCGTCAAGCGCGGGCCCACTGCCATCAGCTTGCGCCAAGGCGACCGGCGCCCGCCCGGGCGGCAGCGGCAGGCCGCTCCCGGTCAGCAACGCCACGTCGGCGTGTCCGGCCGGCGTCCACGACGCGCACACGGTGTCGCCGGCGTCCGCGATCGTCGGGGCCGCAGCGGGGAAACTTGCCACCGGCAGCGTGTCCAGGACCGGAGCCGTGCCAATCGCGTCGGGCGCCACACTGATGATGTTGACGGCGCCCTGGGAGTCGCTGAGACGCAGCAGGTCCGCGGCCACCGCCCCGATCCGCTGCACCCCGGCGGCCAGCACGGCATAGAACTCGTCACCGTCACCGCGCGTGATACGTAACACACTGCCGACCGGGAAAGCCGGCAGGGCCGCGGATTTAGCGCCGACGCCGCGCATCCGAGGAGTGGCGATGGGCGGCACCTCCGGGACGGCGTTCAGCAACGACTGAGATACCACGTGCGGCGTACGCTGCTCCAGTCGGAGCGCGCGCACGACGGCGGCGTCGGCCAGGTCCACCGCGGCACGGTGTCCCCCATAAAGTAGGTAGACCGGCAAACGCGGTCCGGGGGTGACCAGGATGGCCTGTACGGCGCTGAGGGGACGGACCGACGCAGGCTCCGGGTCCCCGACGATCACGG
>JAQTVU010000275.1 GCA_028706695.1 Mycobacterium sp. | reverse complement strand
AGCAGCGTGCTGAGCACCGAGCGGTAGACGAAGAACAGCATGAGCGCGATCACGCCGACGGTGATTGCGGTGACCTTCGCCGTCCCCTTGCTACCGATGTCGAATTGGTCGGAGATCAGCGGCGCCGCGCCGGTGACATACGCTTTGACGCCCGGTGGGGGCGGCGTGTGTTCGACGATGTCGCGGACCGCGCCGACGGATTCGTTGGCCAGCGCCGAGCCCTGGTTGCCGGCGAGAAACACCTGAACGTAGGCGGCCTTGCCGTCGGCGCTTTGCGATCCCGCCGCGGTCAGGGTGTCGCCCCAGAAGTCCTGAACGTGTTCGACGTGCTCGCGGTCCTGGTCGAGCTTGCGGATCATCGCGTCGTAGAACTTGTGCGCCTCCGCGCCCAGTGGCTTGTCGCCTTCCAGCACGACCATGGCGGAGCTATCCGTGTCGAACTCTTTGAACACCTGGCCAATGCGCTTGATCGCCTTCAGCGCCGGCGCATCTGGGGAGCTGAGCGCCACGTTGTGCACTTTGCCGACGTCTTCCAGCTGCGGCACCGCGATGTTCGTGATCGCGGCCAGCCCCACCCAGAAGAGCACGATGAGCAGGGCAAGCCGGCGAATGGCGCGCGGCGCGAAGCCGCGGGACTGCTGATGGTTGCTCATCCCGATTTATCCAGACAGAAGGTGTAGGCGTCGACTTTGTCGACGGTGCGTTGGTCTTTCACTTCACCGTTGACGGTGATGCGGCAGCCGAGGATGTCCCCGTCGCCCTGTGCGACGACGTTGCCGAGGACGGCCGGCTCGGTCGTGGTGATGGTGAACGACCACGGCAGTGGGGCGTCCTTGACTTGCTGCGGCTGGGCGTTGACATCAAGGTAGTTGATAGTGGCGGTGGCGCCCGGCGCGCCGAACACCTCCAGCACCACCTGTTTTGGGTTGAACGGGACAATCTCGTTCGAGAGGTCGTTGTTGGCTGCCGTGTTGTTGTATGAGCCGAAGATTCCGTGCAGGCGATAGATCGCGAATCCGGCGAGCGTCACCACCACCACCGCAACCAGCACCATCCACCCTCGCTTGAGGAGGGAAGTCACCGAAATACCCTGCACCCGTTCACCTTTCGGTCCCGGGCGACATGGCCGCCCTCAAGACGAGGACATGCATGCCGCCGGCGGACAGGCCATGATCGACAGCTATGACGGTAGGGTACGGTACTGGACCGTACTGCACAAGAGACCCGCGCGTACACATTCCCCGAAAGCCGGCCGGCCGGGAGGTGGCCGCGGAGCTACCGGATGGTCCTGGTCAGCCCCGGGATGAGGAAGCCGTCGACTAGCGCTTGCACGGTGCGACGGGTGGGCGGTCGGCCCGGGATGATGCAGCGGAAGATGAGGTAGCCAGGCAGCAGGTCCCAGAGCTCGTCGGTGACGGCGTCCGCGTTGATCTCACCGCGGTCCACGGCCTGTTGCAGCACGTGCTTGAGCAACGTCTGGCGCTGGTCGAGGAACTGATGCTGCAGCGCAGCGTTGAGCGCCGGGTGGCGCGACACCTCCACCATCACCGCGCGGATGGTGCTCGCGTGCTGGCCGCCCTCCTCGCAGATCGTCTCCCCGAGTCGCAGCAGATCGCCCCGCAATGTGCCGGTATTTGGCGGCACAGCAACCCGGCGGACGCCTTCGGTGAACGCGGCCAGCACCAATTCGGCTTTCGACGGCCAGCGCCGATACACCGTGGCCTTGCTGGCATGGGCGGCGCTAGCGACGGCGTCGACGGTCAGCTGGTCATAGCCGTGCTCTTGCAGTAGCCGCAGGGTCACCGCCAACAGCTCGGCCTCCCGGGGCGACCACGGTGATGCCTGCGCGCACGGGTCAGCGGTTTGGGTCATATCGCCCACGATAGAACCGGTTCCGATTGCGGGTGTCGGAAACCGACGCGGCTGGGCGCCAGCCCCGGCGGCACGCCCGCGCTTTTCGGCTTGCTGACGGGCGGCCTCGTCCGCGGGCAAGTGCGCCAGGTAGGATTGCGCGCCGCTCCGAGTCGTCGACCATCGGTTCGGCCTCGCCAGGTCATCGCACTTCCTGTGTCACTCGAAAGCCGGCGGACCGTCGGCCAGCAGCTTGCGGAAACCGTCCTCGTCCAGGACCGGCACGCCCAGCTCGATCGCCTTGTCGTACTTGGAACCCGGTGAGTCGCCGGCCACGACGTAGTCGGTCTTCTTCGACACCGAGCCGGCGGCCTTGCCGCCGCGCGCGATGATCGCCTCCTTCGCGTCGTCGCGGGAGAAGCCGGTCAGCGATCCGGTGACAACCACCGTCAGCCCTTGCAGCGTGCGGGGCACGCTGGTGTCGCGCTCGTCCGCCATCCGAACGCCGGCGGCCCGCCACTTGTCGATGATGGCGCGATGCCAGTCGACGGTGAACCATTCGCTGAGCGCGGCGGCGATGGTCGGGCCGACACCCTCCACCGCGGCCAGCTGCTCGGTGGACGCCGACATGATCGCGTCCAGACTGCCGAACTCGGTGGCCAGGGCGCGGGCGGCCGTGGGCCCGACGTGCCGGATCGACAGCGCCACCAGCACCCGCCACAACGGCGCCTTTTTGGCCCGGTCCAGGTTGTCGAGCAGCCGTCTGCCGTTGGCGGACAACGCGCCGGCCTTCGTCCGGAACAGCTCGGTGCGCAGCAGGCGGTCCTCGGTGAGGCCGAACAAGTCGCCCTCGTCGGCGATGACACCGGCCTTCAGCAGCGCGACGGCGGCCTCGTAGCCGAGTCCCTCGATGTCGAGCGCGCCGCGGCCGGCGACGTGGAAGACGCGCTCGCGCAGCTGCGCCGGGCAGGACCGGGCGTTGGGGCAGCGGATGTCGGCGTCGCCCTCCTTCTCGGGGGCCAGCGGGGTGCCGCACTCCGGACATGTGGTGGGCATGACGAACTCGCGTTCGGAGCCGTCGCGCAGGTCGACGACCGGGCCCAGCACTTCGGGGATCACGTCGCCGGCCTTGCGGATCATCACGGTGTCGCCGATCAGCACCCCCTTGCGCTTGACCTCGGCGGCGTTGTGCAAGGTGGCCAGGCCCACCGTCGAGCCGGCCACCTTCACCGGCGTCATGAACGCGAACGGCGTGACGCGCCCGGTGCGCCCGACGTTCACCCGGATGTCGAGCAGCTTGGTCTGCGCCTCCTGGGGCGGGTATTTGTAGGCGACGGCCCACCGCGGCGCCCGGGACGTGGTCCCCAGCCGCCGTTGCAGCGCCCGGTCGTCGACTTTGACCACCACACCGTCGATCTCGTGGTCGATTTCGTAGCGACGCTCGCCCCAGTAGCTGATCCGGTCCTCCACGGCGGCAAGACCGCGCACCCGTGCCGTCTGCTCGTCCACCGGCAGCCCCCAGGCCCGCAGCGCCGTGTAGGCCTCGTGCAGCGTCGCGGGTGCGAACCCCTCGGTGCGGCCGAGGCCGTGGCAGATCATCCGCAGCTTGCGCCGCGCGGTGACGGCCGGATTCTTCTGGCGCAGCGACCCCGCCGCGCTGTTGCGCGGATTGGCGAACGGGGCTTTGCCCTCCTCGACCAGGCTGGCGTTGAGCGCCTCGAAATCGGCGAGCATGAAGAAGACCTCGCCGCGCACCTCCAACACGGCCGGAGCCGGGAACTGCTCACTGGCGCTGAGCCGTTTGGGGACATCGTCGATGGTGCGCGCATTGAGCGTCACATCCTCGCCCACCCGGCCGTCGCCGCGCGTGGCGGCGCGTTCCAGCCTGCCGTCGCGGTACACCAGCGACAGCGCCACCCCGTCGATCTTGAGCTCGCACAGGTAGTAGGGATCGCGGCCGACCTCATTCTCGACGCGAGCCGTCCAGGCGGCCAGTTCGTCGCGGTCGAAGACGTCGTCGAGGCTCAACATCCGCTCCAGGTGTTCGACCGCGGTGAAGTCGGTAGCGAACCCCGCGCCCCCGACCAGCTGCGTCGGCGAGTCAGAACTCCGCAACTGGGGGTAGCGATCCTCCAGCGCGACAAGCTCGTTGAACATCGCGTCGAACTCGGCGTCCGAGATGATCGGAGCATCCTTGACGTAGTAGCGGAACTGGTGTTCGCGGACCTGGTCGGCCAGTTCCCGCCACTGCCTCCGCACCTCGGGCGGTACCGGATCAGCTTCTGCTGAACTCACTCTGGCAGGCTATCCGAGCGGGTCCACATGGGCCGTCAGGGCGCTCGCGGGGTACGAGTCAGATCTGATGCTATCCAAATCGCGTCCATCTGGAGTGTGGGCGGGTGGCGGCCCAACTGCGATTGGAATGTTCCGATCCGCGGCGCCGAGCAAAGCCCAGCGCCGCCGCCGCGTAGAACTCCCGCTCATCCAGAGTTGATTTGTTCCGATCCTCGGCGCCGAGCAAAGCCCGGCGCCGCCTGCGCCGGCGGGGTCAACCGATCAGCCTCCCCGCTGAGTTCCGATCCTCGGCGCCGAGCAAAGCCCGGCGCCGCCGACATTTGAAGTCCCGTTCAATGTCGGCGATGTTGTTCCGATCCTCGGCGCCGAGCAAAGCCCGGCGCCGCCGTTTCCGCCGGAACTCGAAAAGGAGCCAATCTTAGGTTCCGATCCTCGGCGCCGAGCAAAGCCCGGCGCCGCCGATGTCTAAGTCGTAGACGCCGGGCAGGATGTCGATGTTCCGATCCTCGGCGCCGAGCAAAGCCCGGCGCCGCATCGACGGCATCCCGAACCAGAAACCCGAATCGCAACGTTCCGATCCTCGGCGCCGAGCAAAGCCCGGCGCCGCATTAGTACA
>JAQTVU010000274.1 GCA_028706695.1 Mycobacterium sp. | reverse complement strand
CCCCCGCCCCTGCCGGGGCCGCGCGGCCGAACGCATGCTCGCTCGCGTTCTGCACCAGTTCGGTGAT
Source organism: Mycobacterium sp. (assembly GCA_028706695.1). GTDB lineage: Bacteria > Actinomycetota > Actinomycetes > Mycobacteriales > Mycobacteriaceae > Mycobacterium. The sequence continues at coordinate 4,700 of JAQTVU010000274.1, read as the reverse complement.
GACCATGACCAGCGCGGTCGCGCGATCGGAGTCGAGCACCCCGAGGTCTCCGACCCGGTTGATCCGGATATGCCTGTCCACCGACGCCACGTCATTCATGATCGGCAGGATGCGGTCGATGACCTCGTCGAGGTTCACCTGCTCGTCTACCGACATCGACAGCGCATCGTGGACCAGCGCGATCGAAGACACTCGGCGCACCGACTCCAGCAGCGCCTCGCGCCCTTCGGCGTTGACCGTGCGGCGGGCCTGAAGGCGCAGCAGCGCCGCCACGGTCTGTAGGTTGTTTTTCACCCGGTGGTGGATCTCGCGGATCGTGGCATCCTTGGAAATCAGGGCGCGGTCGCGCCGCTTGACCTCGGTGACGTCGCGGATCAGCACTGCCGCCCCCCTGCTCGCGCCGCCGACCACCAACGGCAACGTCCGCAGCAGCACCGTGGCCCCACCGGCGTCGACCTCCATCCGCATGCTCAGCCCGCCGGCCAGCAGGTCATGGATGTGCTCGGCCACCTCCTGCGCCTCGAACGGGTCCGAGACCAGTGGTCGGGTCACACTGACGAGGTTGCAGCCCTCCAATTCCGTGGTCAGGCCCATCCGGTGGTAGGCCGACAGGGCGTTGGGGCTGGCGTAGGCGACGACGCCGTCGACGTCGAGGCGGATGAAGCCGTCGCCGGCCCGGGGGGTCGACCGGGACATCGCCACATCGCCCACGTCAGGGAAGGTTCCCTCGGCCAGCATGTGGACGAGATTGGTCGCGCATTCCCGGTAGGCGGTCTCCAGTTCGCCGGATTTGCGCCGGGCCGCCAGGGCGTTTTGATGCTGCGTCAGCACCGCCACCACCCGGCCGCCGTACCGTACCGGGGACGCTTCGACGTGCGGACCAAGCAGCTGCCAGGAACTTCGCGGCCCTGTGGGGACGACGTCGCGCGCCATGGTCCCGGAGGCGAATGACGCGGCCACGAGGGGCATCTTCTCGGCGTCCATGACGTTGCCTACCGCGTCGGCCAGCAGCACCGTCGGCGCGGTGTTCGGTCGGCATTGCGCCACGCAGACCAGCACGCCGTCATCACGGCAGACCCACATCAGATAGTCGGCGAACGACAGATCCGCCAGCAGCTGCCACTCCCCGACCACCGCGTGCAGGTGGTCCACCGCGTTACCCGGAAGCATGGTGTGCTCGGCAAGCAGATCACCGAGAGTCGACATCAAACGCTCCCGAGTCGCTCCCCGGCCCCAGACACCACAGCCCCGGCGGCTAGCTGATCACAGCGATCAGGTCACCGGCCCGGATGACGTCGCCCACCGAGACGCTCACCTTGGTTACCGTGCCCCCGACCTCGGCCAGGACGGGAATCTCCATCTTCATCGACTCCAGCAGCACCACGACGTCACCCTTGCCGATCCGATCGCCCTCGTTGACCACGACTTCGAGCACGCTGGCCACGATCTCGGCGCGAACATCCTCGGCCATCTCCGCCCTCTCGTATCGGCCATTCGGCTGCTGACCCGGCATGTCTGCTCTCGGCTGCTAGCGGCTCGGGTATATCGAACCACAACACCGGCCGGCTTCGGGGCACGGGCCGTTGGCGGGCTCCCAGGTGCGTCGTGAGACACTGGCGACAACCCGGCCGGCGCGATGCCCGGCCCTTCCCCGACGACGGAGGTGTCGACCATGGCCAAGCGTGGCCGTAGGAAGCGCGACCGCAAGCACAGCAAAGCCAACCACGGCAAGCGGCCCAACTCCTGAGCGTTACCACACACCCCGGATGATGGTGGTCCGGCGGATTTCCAGCCGGAGCCGCTCCCGTAACCCCTCCGGGGCCCGCTCATCCCTGCACTTCGTGGCGATCAACGCCTTGATCCGCTCCTCGAGCCCGTAGCGCTTCAAGCACCCAGGACATGCCTCGAGGTGCCGGCGCAGCCTCTCCCGCGCCTCGGGCGTGCACTCGCCGTCGAGCAGGGTCCATACCTCGGCGATCGCCTCGGCGCAGTCGACGCCGCCGTGGGAGTCGCTGTCGTCAGCGCGTGGGCCGGCTGAACCCGAGAGCTGGCTCATGACGACACCTCCTCGTGCGCCTGCTGCTTACGGTTGAATCCCCGCTCCTTGGCCACCTCTGCCAAAAGCCCACGTAGCTGGCGCCTACCGCGGTGCAGCCGGGACATCACAGTCCCAATGGGAGTATCCATGATCTCGGCGATCTCCTTGTAAGGGAAACCTTCGACATCGGCGTAGTAAACGGCCATCCGGAACTCCTCGGGCAGCGCCTGCAGCGCCTCTTTGATCTCGGTGTCCGGCAGCGACTCGAGGGCCTCGACCTCGGCCGAACGCAGCCCGGTCGAGGCGTGCTCGGCGTTCGACGCCAACTGCCAGTCGGTGATCTCCTCGGTCGGATACTCCGCGGGCTGGCGCCGCCTCTTGCGATAGCTGTTGATGTAGGTGTTCGTCAGGATTCGGTACAGCCACGCCTTGAGGTTGGTGCCGGGCCGGAACGAGCGAAATCCCGCGTAGGCCTTCACCATCGTTTCCTGCAGCAGGTCCTCGGCGTCGGCGGGATTGCGCGTCATGCGCAGCGCACCGCCGTAAAGCTGATCCAGCAACGGAATCGCGTCGCGCTCGAAACGCGCCGTCAGTTCCTCGTCCGTCTCCTCAGGCGGCGTCGGCTCGGGAAGCTGCGTTCCCGCCTCGCCGTCTCGGCCAGCTTCCAAGTCGGCCATATCGATTAACACGGTCCCTTCCGCCGCGGTGCCGCCCGGCGCCACCGAAAGCGTCACCGGACCGATGAGAAGGCGGTCCAACCGCTCCCCATCCGGCAGGCTCGTCGCCGTTGACACCGACTGCTCCCCCCAATCTAGAGGCTGCCCGACGGCGTCCGCCCGGCCGGGCGCAAGGTGCATCAGGAACCGGTCTGTTCAACAGTGGCTGCGGCGACCGGTATTTCCGGTGCAGGGCGCCCACTTCCGGGCGATCACTCCCACGGGCGGGATGTTTCGGCAGGACGTTAATGTGTCGCCATGTCCCTCAACGGCAGAACCATGTTCATCTCCGGCGCCAGTCGCGGCATCGGGCTTGCGATCGCCAAGCGGGCCGCGCGGGACGGCGCCAACATCGCCCTGATCGCCAAGACCGCCGAGCCGCACCCCAAGCTGCCGGGCACGGTGTACACCGCGGCTAAGGAACTCGAAGAAGCGGGTGGGCAGGCGCTGCCGATCGTCGGAGACGTCCGCGACCCCGAGTCCGTCGAATCGGCCGTGGCCAAGGCCGTGGAGCAATTCGGCGGCATCGACGTCTGCGTCAACAACGCGTCGGCGATCAACCTGGGGTCCGTCCTCGACGTGCCGATGAAGCGGTTCGATCTGATGAACGGCATCCAAGTGCGCGGCACGTATGCGGTGTCGCGGGCGTGCCTGCCGCACATGAAGGGCCGGGAGAACCCGCACCTTCTCACGCTCTCGCCGCCGGTGCTGCTGGAGAAGAGGTGGCTGAAGCCGACGGCCTACATGATGGCCAAGTTCGGCATGACGCTGTGCGCGCTGGGCATCGCCGAGGAGATGCGCGACGAGGGCATCGCCTCCAACACGCTGTGGCCGCGCACGTTGGTGGCCACCGCCGCGGTGCAGAATCTGCTCGGCGGTGATGAGGCGATGGGACGGGCCCGCAAACCCGAGATTTACGCCGACGCGGCCTACGTCGTCCTCAACAAGCCCGCCCGCGAGTACACCGGCAACACGCTGCTCTGCGAGGACGTGCTCGTCGAGTCCGGCGTCAAGGATCTGTCGGCCTACGACTGCGTGCCAGGTTCGGAGCTCGGCGTCGACCTCTGGGTCGAGGGGGCAAACCCGCCGGGGTACACCGGCCCCTAGATGGGCGGCGCCAAACGCCCACCGTTGCCGTTGAGTATGTTCCAGTTGCACGCTCGTGCGGCGTCCCCCTGCGGGGTTTTGGGTTTTGGTCTCGCCGCGACCGGCCCCGCGTGGGCGGGGGGTAACGGACGCTCCGCGAGCACCGGCTGTGTGGATGTGGGCGCGGATTTGGAAGCGCAGCGGGCGGCTCGCTCGATTCACCCGACCGACTCCGCCCAATCCGCCAGATTCGCACCGCCAATTCAAATCCACTAACGCACACAAAATGCACCGAACATGCAGCAGTTCAGAACCCGGGGTTGCTGGTCCGGGTTTAGAACAGCCGCGCCTGTTCGGGCTCGGGCCCGGGCGGCTCGATCAACTCCGGCCCGTTGTTGCGCACGTTGTTCACCAGCGTGGAAACCTCGCGCACGGCAATGCCGTGCACGTCCGGGGGGCGGGTCAACAGGTCTTCGTCGGCCGTGGCGTCCGGGTCCAGCCAGCGGTCCCAGTCCCGTTCTGGCACCACCAGCGGCATCCGGTCGTGGATCTCGCCCAGCCTCCCGGGCGCCTCGGTGGTGATAATCGTGCAGCTCAGCAGCGGTGGGTCGTCGCCGGTCGGCTTCCCCCCCGGTCTCCACACCGCCCACAGCCCCGCCACGAACAGCGGCGAGCCGTCCTCGCGGTACATGAAGAACGGCGTTTTGCGCGATTTGTGAGCCGCTTTCGGGTCGTTGACCTGCCACTCGTAGTAGCCGTCCATCGGGATGAGGCAGCGCTTGGACCGGGCGCTCGACCGGAACGCGGGGGAGGTGGTGACCTTGTCCGCGCGCGCGTTGATCAACATCGGCCCCGTGGTC
>JAQTVU010000273.1 GCA_028706695.1 Mycobacterium sp. | reverse complement strand
ATCCTGCGGAACCATCGTCGCCGCCGGCTCGGGCAGCTTCCGCAGTACCTCCACGGTCGGGCGGGCCGTCTCGGCGGCACGCTGGGGACTTCATAGTGCATCGATACCTTGGCCGATGAACACAACCGACAGAAGCGGTCGCGCAACTCTGCGAATTAACATGCCAGTCTAATGCCCTTCCTGGTCGGCCCCGTTGCGCTACCACTGCCACCTACGCGGCCGACGAACTCGGCCGGATGATGAGCGCAGCGCCGTCTGCGCCGATAAGGGAATCTTGCAACCGGGCCGTCAACGGCGCCCCGTACACCACACCACCCACACCCACTGGGCGGGGCGGTCACTATCAGTACCAGTAGCGTCTGCCGCCCACTCGCCGCCCTGTTGCGCCGAGGATCAGCAGGATGGCCCCGACAACGACGAGGATCCAGCCGATGACGATGGCGATTTGGCCGAGTGGCATGGGTAGGGGTGCGAGGTAGCCGACGAGCAGCAGAATGATTCCAACGACGATCATAGTTTCCCGTCCTTTGCGATGCGCTGAACGGTGTCTTTTAGAACGCCCGGTGGGGTGGCGCAGGCGATCCAGGGCACAAACGAGCCCACCGTCACCCGATTTACCTGGTGACACGGTACTTACTTCTTTTTGAAGGCGTCCTTAACCTTCTCGCCGGCGTCTTTGAGGTTGGACTTCGTCTGGTCGCGCTTGCCCTCATGTTCAGTGCTCTTGTCGCCGGTGACCTTGCCGACCGCTTCCTTGACTTTGCCGCCAAGCTCGTCGAGCTTGTTCTTCGCCTTATCCGCACCGCTCACCGTGTCTGCTCCTACTTTTGGGGGGAATCGACCCGGTGGCCGAAACCTCAGCCCGAGCTTAACGCGCGAGCCGGGAGCGCATCAGGGCCAAAAGACCCTGTCGCGTGATCCACGTCACGGCGGGAACGTGGAACCCCAGACAGTCCACATACTTCGTCTCTTCCAGGGCCCACGGTTGGGACCAGACCCGACGGGTGAGAGATCGGCCCCGCTCCGCGGCTGCCCGATCCCCCGCCGGATGAATCCGGCCGGTCGGGGCGAAGGGCCTTACCGCATCCAGCGCCGAGCGGGTGCGTGCCGTGCGCTCGACAAACCACAGCGCGGCCACTGCAGCGGGGCAGTAAGCGCGGGTTCGTCATTCCCTGCCGCCGCACCCTGCGCTCGCACCTCAACGCCCGTAAATGGTGGTGTCGCACCGTCTTCCGAGTCGCCAACATCGCTGACCATCTCAGAACCCTCCAATCGATGTAGGCGGCTCGCCGGTCTTGCGCATCGCATTATGAATGAGCGCCCGCCCAAATTCTGATTGGGGTCGCGAAACCCCGCCCCTAATCGAGGGTGATCGACGAAACATGTTGCCTTACGGTCATTCCCCTGAATATCAAATATTCTGGATGTTTGGTTTGACCGGCTGGTCAAGGCTCGAACCGTTGGTTCGACCGCATACGGCTTTGGCCTTGACAGCCCGCCAGACTAGACACATATTGTGCCGGCTACCGGGGAATGGTCCTAGAAGCAGATGGGTCTTTCCCCGACATACGCAGCGTGTTCGACATGGCTTGAGCCGTCGGCACCCGATTGCACAGGGGACGGACAGATTAATGACCTGTCAGCAACTCGTAGGTGCTCGCTGTTGCGTATCACGTGAGGCTGTCCAGCCGATACCGCAGTCGATACCGCAGCACTTCCAGACCCCTCCAGCTCCGGCCAACGCGGCAAGCCCTATCGACGCAGCTAGAAGCCGGTATACCTCGAACGCACCAACGCTAGCCGACGCAGCAAACGCCCAGGCACACCGATTATGAGTCCGCGGCTCTAACCAACTGAGGTGCCGGCCCCCGGTGCTTTTCGTAGAAAACGGTAGCCCAATCGCGGATCCACGCGTGCGTCGGGACGTGTCACATCCTTCGGCCGGTCGGGCGGCCCGGCCGAAGGCGGCCGCGGGGGCAGGTACCACCCTCGCCAAACTCAGGCGGGTCCCGGCTCCACGGGGATCTGCTGTGCGAACTGATCCTTGATCTTGGGGATCATTTCCGGCGCGTACGTGTAGATCGCGGCCTCGACCTCGTACTCGGCCTTGTCCTCGGACATCGGTGTCGTACTGGTCGCGATATTCACCAGGTTTTTGGCCGTGCCCAGCGGATCCGACGATTTGCGGACCTGATCAGCAAACCAGTGGCCCTCGGCGACCATCTGGCAATCGTTGTAATCGGCCGTGTGAATCATTTTGTTCTGGGCCAGCAGGTTGATGTACTTCTCGTCTTGGGTGCTCAGCGTGCAACCCGCCGACGCCGGCGGGGCCGACACCACGACATTGCCCAACATAGCGGCCCCGAGTACGGCGCCGCCAGACCATACGGACACGGCCCTCTTGCGTGAGCGGGAAGGAGTCCTCGTAATGGTCAACGTCATATCCAAACCTTTCTCTGCGTGCGAATCACAGCCATCCACCGCAAGCTGCGAACAAGTGCTCCCAGAAGTCATCCAAGTGGCCGCGAACAGTTATATGATTGCACTGGAACATTTTTCGTCGATGGAGCCGAACATCGGGTTACTTGCCCAACCCCGTGAAACAACCGCCTATTCCCACCGTCCTTGACTGGCTCGCATCTGCGAAAGCACCCGCGGAAGCCCCTGTTCAGCTGATCCGCATTCGGAGCGGGCGCCTTCTGGGCCGGCGGTTAGCAGGAGCACGTCACGGTCATAGCCAACGGGTCGGCCACCGCTGGGGCCGCCACCACTCCCACGGCAGCAGCAAGGACGATCGGTCCACTGATCGGCAACTTCAAAATCATCCGACTCCCATTGATGCGTAACGCAATTATAATCGCTTATCACATTGCGGCGGATTTGCTGTGAGGTGTCTACCAGGTGGCGCGTTCATGAATTCTCCACCTCGCCCTGGCTCTTGCCCTGGCTCAAGAGCACCGAAATTCTGTCCGCTACCGCGCTGGTCCGGACAGCGTGCACATGACCGCAAACAAATCGCGGCTCTCCCGGCACCGACGTCGCTTGTCGGGCCCGAGGAGCCGGAAATCGCACCGGCCCGGAGCATGGCGACGGCGTCGGCGCATCCGCCGACGACCGGCCTCATCGACTGCCGCGATCTCCTACGCGCAGGGCCCGGCACGGGCGTGGTGGGCTCTTCGCCGTCGCTCCCGGCCTTCTGGACATCCGGCCGGCGACGAACACGGATGAAGCCTTGGGGCGTTGGCCTGCTTCGTCGGGAACCGCGCCGTGGGGAGGACGTCGCCGATGCACAGGATCAGCCGCATACAGACCCGGTCGTTCCCGGCCACCCCCGGCGGCGACGAACGTGTTGGCGCCATCCCCGCCATCCCCGGGCCGAGAGCACCGAAACTACTGTCGGTCGAACACCATCTGACCGTCAGCACCGATCAGGTACCGCTCGGTTCCGTGCTGCATGCGGGCAGAGTCACCGCCCAGCGACACGGCAACTTGTTGCCAGCCTTGCGCACGACGTCGCAGGCGAACTCGACGGCTTCCGCCTCCCGCAAGCTTGCGCGCACCTCGACGACACCGTCGACGAGGTGCGCACAGGGGTCCAAATTAACGCATTGGTAAATCGCAGGGCTGCTTTTGCTTGATCCTTCGGTAGTTCCCGACATGTCGAAGCGCTCGATCTCCTGCTACAGGATGTCCGAGCCCCGGTGTCGAGCGCGGTCGTTTCCTGCAGCGACTTGCCACTGCTCGGCGCCGAAATGTCGACGCTGAACCGTTCGGCGAGCTCGGCGAGGACGGCCTCCGGTCTCCGCCTGGTCCCTGACCAGCAAAGACGCGCCTGATTCGGCGGAAATCGGCTACTGTGCCTGACTGACCGACGACATGTGAAAGTCCGGGATGCGCAGCGACGGCATCGCCGCCCGGGTGGCCCAGTCCCCCCATTCCCGCGGCAGGGTCTTCTCGCTGACGCCGGCCTCGGTCGCGCGGCGCAGCAGGTCCAGCGGGCTCTCGTTGAACCGGAAGTTGTTGACCGCCGCGGTCACCTCGCCGTCCTCGATGAGGTAGACCCCGTCGCGGGTCAGCCCGGTGAGCAGCAGCGTGGTGGGGTCGACCTCGCGGATGTACCACAGCGTGGTCAACAGCAGCCCGCGCTCGGTCCCCGCGATCATGTCGGCGAGCTCCGCCGACCCGCCGGTCATCACCAGGTTGTCAGCAGCCACCGCGACCTGGGCATCGAACTTGGCGGCCGTGGCCCGCGGGTAGGCCAACGCGTTGATCACCCCGTCACGGATCCAGTCCACCTGACCGATCTCCATGCCGTTGTCGAACACCGACATCGTTTCCGAGGAGTTGCTCACCGCGACGAACGGTGTGCACACCAGGCCGGGAGCCGTCGGGTCGGAGAACAGCGTCAACGGCAGATCGGTGAGCCGCTCCCCCACCCGGGTGCCGCCGCCGGGCGCCGAGAAGGCGGTGCGGCCCTCCTGCGCGCCGCGCCCGGACATGGACCAAGTCAGGTAGATCATCATATCGGCCACCGTGGACGGCGGCATGATCGTCTCGTAGCGGCCGGCGGGCAGTTCAACGGTGCGCTGCGCCCAGTCCAGTCTCATCGATAGCTGGTCGAGCAGCGAATCGATTGGCACATTGACGAAGTCGGCGGTGCCGATACCGGCCCAGGCGCTGGCGTCGCCGCGTTTGGCGTTGATCTCCACCGCGCCGGTGGGCTGGGTGAAACGGCGGCGCAATCCCGTCGACGAGGCCAGGAACGTC
>JAQTVU010000272.1 GCA_028706695.1 Mycobacterium sp. | reverse complement strand
CGTGATCGTGGGCATCGGATCGACGATCTTCGGGCAGTTCCAGACGCCGGCCGGTGCCGATCCCACGCTCAACCACGCGCTCGCCCTCATGCTGGCCTCGTTGACCATGCTGGGGCTGGGCATCTTCGGGCCGGGCATCGCTACCGGTCTGGTATCCGGTGCGCCGCAACTCGGCGCGGGCGCCGCTGCCGGCACAGCGCTCGGTGCGGCCGGCCTCGGCGTGGCTGGCGGTGCCGCCGTGGCGACGGGCGGCGCGGCGGTTGCGGCCGGGACGCGCTTGGCTGCCCGTGGCGCGGTCGGCACGGTACGCGCGGCCAGCGGTGCCGCATCGGCATATCGCGCTGGCGCGACCGCGTCGGGCGCGACTGGTGCGCGTGCCTTCGGCGCGGGAATGGCCAACGTCGCGCGCAGCGGCGCGCATGCCGCCGGCGAGCGGGCGGTGGCCGGCGCTCGCGCCGTGCGGGATCGCGTGGCCTCGGCGGTCGGCGCCGGTCCGGCCTCGCCCGAAGCGTCTGGCGCAGCATCCGCGTCGTCGGTGACGGCCCATGACCACCTTCCCTCATCCAGTGACAAGGCGCCCGACTGGGCGAAGCGCCTGCAACGCCGCCAGCGCGCCGCGCATGGCGCGTCGACGGCCGCGCACGTCATGCGCTCGGCCGATCACGGCGGCGGCGGAGCCGCGCCGGAACTCCACGATGCCTCGAACGAGTAGGGAGACGACTCATGCGCTTCAAACGACCCGGCGTGCGCTACAGCGAGTCACCCGCGCCTGCCACACCCTATCAGGCCGCGGCGCAGGTCTGGGACGAACGTCTCGGCAGCGCGCGCGTGCAGGCGAAGAACTGGCGGTTGATGGCTTTCGGTTGCCTGGGCCTTGCACTGCTGATGGCCGCTGGCCTGGTCTGGCAGTCCGGCCAGTCGCGCGTCACACCCTACGTGGTCGAGGTCGATCACGCCGGACAGGTTCGCGCGGTCGGGGCGGCCGTGACGCCGTACAAGCCGACCGATGCGCAGATCGCCTGGTACTTGGCGCGCTTCATCACCGACGTACGCTCGCTGTCGATCGACCCGGTCGTCGTGCGGCAGAACTGGCTGGAAGCCTACGGCTACACCACCGACCACGGTGCGGCGACCTTGAACGCCTATGCGCGCGCCCACGATCCGTTCGCGCACGTCGGTCAGGATTCCGTCTCGGTGGACGTGACCAGCGTGGTGCGCGTCAGCGATGCCTCGTTCCAGGTGCGCTGGACCGAGCAGCACTTCAACGAGGGCACCCCCACCGGCGTCGAGCACTGGACCGCGATGCTCACGCTGGTCATGCAGACGCCGCGCACCGAACAGCAACTGCGCCGCAATCCCCTCGGCATTTACATCAACGGGCTGTCCTGGAGCCGCGATCTGGACGCACCGGAAGGAGCGAAGAAGCCATGAAACACGCTATCACCGCCATCGCCTTCCTTGCCCTGTCGGGCGTGCTCGCCGGATGCGCGACGCAAGGCAAGCCGCCGCCCGTGATTTCGCTCGATGACGCGGTCAAGGCCGAACCGCTGCCCGAGCCACCCAAGCCGGTCATCGTGGTGAAGGTGCCCATGCCCTTGCCGCTGCCGGATCAGATGAAGCCGTTGCCGGCCGCTGACGCGAAGCCGGCGCCCGAGCCCGTCGATGCCAAGGCGCGCGTCGAGCAGGCCAACGCCGAGGCGAGCGTCGCGCCCACGCGCGAGGGCTACATCAATGCGATCCAAGTCTGGCCGTTCTCCGATGGTGCGCTCTATCAGGTCTATACGAGCCCTGGCCGCGTGACGGTCATCAGCCTGCAGCCGGGTGAGGATCTGGTGACGGTCGCCGCCGGCGACACCGTGCAATGGATCGTGGGGGATACGACCAGCGGCAGCGGCGCGAGCCGGCGCGTGGCCGTGATGGTCAAGCCGGTGCGCGTGGGCATCAAGACCAACCTCGTGATCACCACGAACCGGCGCACCTACCTGCTGGAACTCACGTCCACGCCCAAAGCCTGGATGGCGTCGGTGTCGTGGGAGTATCCGAAGGATCAGATGCTGGCGTTGCAGGCGCAGGCCCGGGCCGCCGATGCGCAGGCACACGTCGCTTCGGGCCTGTCGCTCGACCAATTGCATTTTCGGTATGCGATCACGGGCGACGATCCGCCGTGGAAGCCGATGCGCGCGTTCGACGACGGGCGGCACGTCTACATCCAGTTTCCCGCCGGTATCGCGCAGGGCGAGCTGCCGCCGCTGTTTGTGGTCGGGCCGGACGGCAAGGGCGAGCTGGTGAATTACCGCTTCCGCGCGCCTTACGACATCGTGGATCGGTTGTTCGGCGCGGCCGAGCTGCGTCTGGGCGGCAAGAAGGCGGCCGTGGTGCGCATCGAGCGCACCGACGGCGTCGCTGCGGGAGCCGGTCATGGACACGACTGACGGCGATGCACGTCCGGCGCCGAAGGTCGCGCCCGAGGGTGTCGCGTTGCGGGCATCGCCGCGTCCGGTGACGCGTCTCAACCGCCGCACGCTGGCGATGTCCGCGGCGTTGCTGGCCGCGGCCGTCGCGGGAGCGTCGATGTGGGCGCTGCAGTCGAGAGGCGGGCCGGGCTCCTCCCGCCAAACGAATCTGTACAACGTCGATCGGATCGCCAAGGCCGACGACCTGGACCGGTTGCCGTCCAACTATTCAAAGCTGCCGGCAAAGCCCGCACCGGCGCAGGCGGCCAGCGTGCCGCAGCTCGGGCCGCCGCTGCCGGGTGACTGGGGCGCGGCGTCGGCCATGACGCCGTTACCGGATGACGGGGCGGCGCCGGGACCGTCGGCGGAGGCCGTTGACCGGCAGCGCCAGGCCGAGGAGATTGCCCGTTCGTCGGTGTTCTTCCGCACCAGCAACATTGGTGGCAAGCGCGAAGCCACTTCCGCATCGGCTGGGCCGCCGGCGGTGGCCAACGCGGCGGCATTCGATCCGATGGGTGCCGGGCCGGCATCCACTGCCGCACAACCCAACGATCCGACGGCGATCCAGAACCGACAGGATCAGAAGGAAGCGTTTATGACCAAGGGCGGCAACGCTGCCACGCGCAACGCGGGCAGCCTGCAGCCACCAGCGTCGCCCTACACGGTGATGGCGGGCACGATCATTCCGGCGGCGCTGGTGACGGGTATCAATTCCGATCTGCCGGGGCAGATCATCGCCGAGGTCACACAGCCGGTGTACGACACCGCGACGGGCCGCTACCTGTTGATCCCGCAGGGCTCGCGCTTGATCGGCCGTTACGACAGCCAGGTGGCCTTCGGGCAGCGGCGCGTGCTGCTGGTGTGGCTGCGGCTGGTGCTTCCCGACACGTCGTCGATCGCGCTGGACAAGTTGCCGGGCATCGACCCGGCCGGCTATGCCGGCTTGGAAGACGGCGTGGATTGGCACTGGAGCCGCATTCTGGCCGGCGCGGCGCTGTCCACGTTGCTGGGGGTCAGCTCCGAGATGGCCGTCTCCAATCAGGGCAACGTCAACGGCAACACAGTCATCGCGCTACGAGACAGCGCTCAGGACACGGCCAATCAGGTCGGCCAGGAGATCACGCGCCGGAACTTGAGCATCCAACCGACCTTGACGGTGCGGCCGGGGTTCCGGGTCAACGTGATGGTGAACAAGGATCTGGTGCTGCGGCCGTATCAGCCGCTCTTCATCCAGCGAGGGCCGATGCCATGAGCGCGACGCGCAAGCTGCGGCTGGGGCCGCTGCCGAAGACCGAGAGCGTGAAGCTGACTTTCGCGTGCCCGGTCAAGCTCAAGGCCGACCTCGACCGCTACGCGGCCGTGCACGCGCAGACCTACGGCGAAGCGGTCGATGCAACGGCGCTGATCCCGCACATGTTGGAAGCATTCTTGGCGGGAGATCGAGGTTTCCGGCGGGCGAACGGCAGCAACGTCCGACGCAACGAAAAAGCCGCCTCTGCGTGAACAGAGGCGGCTTCCGAATTGGTGCCCGAGGTCGGACTCGAACCGACAAGCCTTGCGGCGGAGGATTTTCTTCCCACTTCGGCTTTCGCCGCCGTCCTACGCGGGGCAGGACGTTCGTGGTCTGGAGCACGCCTTCACCATAGCCTTGCGGCCGTAGGTGCCCGCCGTCTGCTCTCTACACCTTCCCTTGGACCTTTCGATCCGAGGGCTTGGCTCGGCATTAGCTCGGACTTGCGTCCAGGGCCTTCACCGAGTTTGACGGGCTTCACCTCTGGGGTTTCCCCCGGAGGGCTCAAATTTGGTCTGAGTCCTCTGCGTCTACCAATTCCACCACTCGGGCGTGACGCGATCTTACAGCACTACCTTCTACTACTCGCTTGGAACCAGCCGGCGTCGCCCTGGCTCCTGCTTGGCTCCTGATGCAAAAAGCGTGCTTTTCGCTCAAGAGCCGGAACTTCGCTCAATCCCTTGCCTGATGCGGCTTGGCGGACTATGAACCTTGGGTGACCGTAGGTACAAGTACCTATTTTTGAGTTCCCTGCCTGCCGAGTCGACGCGGTCCCATCGATCCATGTCGAACCAGATTTCCAGGACTCCTGCAGTGGGCACGTTGTCGCCATGACCCACCAGATCGAAGGCCAGTTCGCTGAGTCCAGGATTATGCGAGACGACGACCAGCACGGAGACGTCGTTCGGGGTCTTGGCGATGATGTTTTTCATGTCTTCCGAGCTGGCCGCATAAAGCCCGTCCAGAAAAACGGCCTTGTCTTCGCATCCCAGTTCTTCACAGATCAGCTTCGTGGTGGATCTTGCCCTT
>JAQTVU010000271.1 GCA_028706695.1 Mycobacterium sp. | reverse complement strand
CCGCGTCGTGGAGCGCGCGGTCGACGGCCGCGCCGTGCGCGGCTACCCCGCGTTCGTCGACGTCGGCGGTGCGGTCGACCTGCGGGTGTTCGCGACGAAGGCCGAGCAGCACTGCGCGGCGCGACCGGGCCTGCGGCGGCTGCTGCGGCTGAGCGTGCCCGCGCCGGTCAAAGCGATTGAGCGGCAATTAGATCCGAAAACCCGGCTGACGCTTGGCGCCAATCCCGACGGGTCGCTGTCCGCGCTGCTCGACGACTGCGCCGACGCCGCGGCCGACGCGCTGGTGGCCGCCCCGGTGTGGACACGCGCCGAATTCGCCGCCCTGCGCGAGCGGGCGGCCAAGACGATGCAGTCGAGCACCGCCGACATCGTGGGCCGCGTCGCGCAGGTGCTGGCCGCCGCGCGGGACGCGCAGCTCGCGCTGCCCGCCCAGCCGCCGCCCGCCCAGGCCGACGCGGTCGCCGACGTGCGCGGTCAGCTGGGCCGGCTCCTGCCGCCGGGGTTCGTCACCGCCACCGGACGCGCGCACCTGGCCGATTTGACCCGCTACCTCGTCGCGATCCGCCGCCGCCTCGATCGGCTGCCCCACGCGGTGGCGGCCGACCGTGAACGCATGCAGCGGGTCCGGGCCGTGCAGGACGCATACCAGAAACTGGTGGCCGCGCTGCCGGTTCACCACCAGGCGGCCCCCGAAATCCGTGAGATCGCACGACAGATCGAGGAACTGCGGGTCAGCCTGTGGGCCCAGCAGCTCGGCACGCCGCGACCGGTCAGCGAGCAACGCATCTACCGCGCGATCGACTCCGCGCGCGACCGTTTCCGATGAGCGGCCCTCGGCGGCCCGTCCGGAAACGTCCGGAAGCTATGGGCGGAGAAGGAGAGCGCGAACCAGCGGACGGGGCCCGACGGAGCGGAGCAGTTCGCTGGCCGGCCGCGGGCGCACCCGCAGGGGCCACCAGAACCAGCGCCCCAGCAGCGTGGCGATGGACGGAATCATCAGTGAGCGCACGATCAGCGTGTCGACGAGCAGGCCCAAGCCGATCGTGGTGCCGCCCTGCTTGAGGGTGTACAGGTCATTGACCGCCAGCGATCCCATGGTGAAGGCGAACACCAGGCCAGCCGCGGTCACCACGCCGCCGGTGCCGCCCACGGAACGGATGATGCCCGTCTTCACACCGGCGCCGATTTCTTCCTTGAACCGCGAGACCAGCAACAGGTTGTAATCGGAGCCCACCGCCAAAAGGATGGTGACGGAGAACGGCAACACGATCCAGTGCAGGTCCAGGCCCACGATATGTTGCCAGAGCAGCACGGAAAGCCCAAAACCGGTCGCCAGCGACAGCACCACCGTGCCGACGATCACCAACGCGGCGACCAGCGCGCGGGTGATGACCAACATGACGACGAAGATCAGGATCAGCGCGGCGATGCCCTCGGTCATGACGTCGTATTTGGTGGATTCTTGAATATCTTTGTAGGCCGCGGCCGTGCCGCCGAGATACAACTTCGCGCTGGCCAACGGGGTTTCTTTGACCGCCTCCCGCGCGGCCTTGAGTTCCGCGTCCACGTGTGAGATCGCCTCCGGGCTCGCCGGGTCGACGTCGTGGGTGACGATCATGCGGGTGGATTTGCCGTCGGGGGAGACCAGCAGCCGCAGTCCCGTCTGGAAATCCGGGCTGTCGAACACCTCCGGCGCGATATAGAAGAGGCCGTCGATTTTGGCCTTGTCGAAAAATTCGCCCATCAGCGTGCTGGTGTCGGTCATGCGGTCCATCTGAGTGACCAGGCCCGAGAAGCTGCTGTAGAGGGTCAAAAACGTGGTCTGCATGGACTTGGCGACGGTGATCATCGGCGGGAACAACTTGACCAGCTTTTGGGACGCCTCCGCGCTGCCCAGCAGGTCTTTGGCCAGAGAATGGAAATTCTCGGCGAGTTGGTCGAAGCCGTCCAAGGCATCGAAGATGGAGCGCAACGACCAACAGATGGGAATGTCGAAGCAATGCTTCTCCCAGTAGAAATAGCTGCGGATCGGCCGCCAGAAATCCTCGAAGTCCGCGAAGTGGTCGCGTATCTGGTCCACGATGGCAGAGGTGTCCGCCGTGACCCGGGCGCTGTCGCTGATGGAATCGGCCAGCTGCTTTTGCACCGCGTACATGTGCTCCAGGGTGGCGATTTGGACACCGAGGTCGTCGCGGCTCAGTTTGAGGATGTCGCCGAGCCGGTCCCTCAGGTATTGCAGGTTTTCTCTGATGGGAACCGGCTGCATGCCGATCGCAAACGGTATGGTGCCGTGCTCGATGTTGTATCCCAGCGGGCGGGTGATGCTTTGCACCCGCGCCACGCCCGGCACCCGGAAGACGTGTTGGGCGATCTTGTCCAGGTCCAGCATGTCCGCCGGATTCCGCAAATCGTGATCGGATTCGACCAGCAACAGATCGGGGTTCAGTCTGGCGTGGGTGAAATGCTGCGTGGCGGCCCGGTCGCCGACGTTGGACACCAGGCTGGCCGGAATGTAGTAGCGGTCGTCGTAGTTGGTGCGGTATCCCGGCAGCGTCATCCCGCCGACGATGGAGACCACCACGGCGCTGGCCAGCACCGGGCCGGGCCAGCGCACGGTGGCCGTGGCCAGTCGCCGCCACCCGTGGATGTTGATTTTGCGCTTGACGTCGAGAAGACCGAATCGTTCGTCGATGACCAGCAGGGCCGGCACCAACGTCAGCGACGCCGCGATCACGACGAGCAACGCCACCGCGCACGGAATCGCCAACGTGTTGAGGTAGGGAAGCCGCACCAACCGCAGACACAGCATTGCGCCCGCGACGGTCAGCCCGGAGCCCAAAACGACATGGACCACCCCTCGATATGTGGTGTAAAAGGCCGTGGTCCGGTCTTCTCCCTTTTGGCGGGCCTCGTGATAGCGGCCGAGGAAAAATATCGCGTAGTCGGTTCCGGCCGCGATCGCCAGCGACATCAGCAGGCTGACCGCGAAGGTGGTGAAGCCGATCACGTGGAAGTTGCCGATGTAGGCAACGATTCCCCGGGCGGCCGCCAACTCGACGAAAACCACGAACAGGACGATCAGCACGGTGGCAATCGAACGATAAACGATGAGCAACATCGCGGCGGCAACGGCGATGGTTATGATCGTTCGCTTTGCCAGGCCTTTGTCCCCGGCCTCGGTGGTGTCCGTGGTCAGCGGCGCCTGACCGGTCACGTACGCCTTGACGCCCGGCGGCGGATGCGCATGCGCCACGATCTCTTCCACCGAGTGCACCGACTCGTCCGCCCGCGACGAGCCTTGGTCGCCGGCGAGATTGACCTGCACATAGGCGGCCTTGCTGTCGGCGCTCTGTTCGCCTCCCGCCGTGACCAGCTCACCCCAGTAGTTCTGCACCTTCTCGACGTGCGTGCGGTCGCGCTCGAGGTGGCGCACGAGGTCGTCGTAGAAGCGGCGCGCCTCGGCGCCCAGCGGTTTGTCACCGACCAGCACCACCATCGCCACGCTGTCGGAGTCGAACTCGTGGAAGACCTTTCCCATGCGCTTCATCGCGAGCAGCGACGGAGCATCCTTGGGCAACAAGCCCACCGAGTTCTGCCGCTCGACGAGATCCAGCCGCGGCACGAACAGGGTGACCACGACGGTCAGGGCCAGCCAGCCCAGGACAATCGGGACCGCCAGCCGCCGCAGCAGCCGCGCCGCGCGCGGCCGTTCGGAATGCTCGCCGCTCATGCGGCCTTGTCCAGGCAGAAAACCTGGGCGTTGAGGCCGGTCGCGGACTGCTGATCGCGCACCACCCCGTTGACGACGATGCGGCAACCGATGCTGTCGCTATCGCCCTGCGCCACCACGTTGGTGAACACTCCGGGCAATGTGGTGGTCACCGTGTACGACCACGGCAGCGACGTGAAATTCGCTCGCTGCGGCTGTGCATTCTCATCCAGGTAATTGACGACCCCGGACGTATCCGGCGGGCCGGTGACCTCATAGACCACGTTCTTGACGTTGATGGGCACAATTTGCTCAACCTGACCGGCCTCCGAGGTCCGGTGCGTCCCGAAAATTCCCTGCAGCCGGTAAGCGACAAAACCCCCGACGGCAACAACCGAGACGATCACCAGCGGAATCCACGCCCGCTTGAGGACGCCCAACAACATCGCGCCGTCCTTTCGTTTTCCGTCCGGGGCTCGCATGGGGCCTCACACCAGCAAGCGCTTTCCGAATCCGCGCGCAAGGACCTGCCCGTCGGTGATACCGCCCTCCGGGAATCGGCATGAATTGCCGCGATCATCCGGTTGTCCGCTAGCAACCTTTGCGAGCAAACCGCGCAAACTGTTACCGGGTGCCACGGTTGTCTATGGTGTCCGCGGCCGGGGGCCGCAGCAAGAGCGGGCTTTACCTAGGAAGTTGACAACCAGGAATCGCCGGAAGTTAGTATCACGCCCGTGGCCACGACGCTGGGTGAATTTCTGCGGGCGCGGCGCGAGGCGATGATTCCGGTCGCGCAATGCGCGGGCGAATCCCGGCGGCGACGTCGCACCCCCGGCCTGCGTCGTGAGGAGGTCGCCGCGCGAGCCGGGATCAGCGCCGACTACTACGCGAGGTTGGAGCAGGGCCGAGAACGGCACCCCTCGGTGCCGGTGCTGGACGGCCTGGTCGTGGCCCTCGGCCTATCGCCCGATGAGGCGAGCTATCTGCACGGCCTCGCGGTGCCGCAGCACCGCTGGCAGCGGGAGCCCGGTCCGCAGCACGACCCGGCCGACTACCTGCTCTCTCTGGTGCAGGAGTGGGGACTT
>JAQTVU010000270.1 GCA_028706695.1 Mycobacterium sp. | reverse complement strand
CGTGATGAGCAACCTCGACGGCACCGACATCCCAGCTCACAGCAGCAGTTTCGTGCACTTCGATCAACACGGCTTCCGGTACAAGCAGCTCGGACCGCTCATGGCACACGGCATGCAGGTCATCGACCAGGTGATTGGGACGGTTCACGATTCGCCGCTCCCTCTGAGCGGGTAGTCCACCGGGTGAGCCAAACACCTCCCAAGGCGAAAACAGCACCCATCACCGGACCTGTAGTCAACTCGCGAAACCAGTCACCCCAAGTCAATTCTTCTCCCTCCCAGCATGTCTCCCGTCCACGTGGAGGCGGAGGTACGCGCCAAGGCACAGTCCATCCATTGATAGCTCACGAAACACGGGGCACGATCTGCGTCCATGGGTGATCCCCAACCTCAGCCACCCCCAGGCCATCGATGGTAATGCCGCGGAACGACTTGTGTCCCGAGCGCCCATCGTCGCTGGCGAATCTCAGCGATAGATCGACGCCGCCACCGCGCGCCGTTCCAATTGGGAGGCGGTTCCCCACCAGCTGAGCGGATCCCATCCGGCGCAAGGAACACCTCTTCGCCATACACCATCAGCTCGGCAACATGGGCGTCGTACTCGACCCGCTCCGGCTTCATCTTTTCGTCGACCTTGAGCCAGAACCATCTGTAGAACTCACGCACAGCAGCCGTGTAGCGACCGATGATCGGGATCACATCGATCGAATCGCCGTGTTCCTCCAGGTATCTGCGAACCACCGCCGTCAAGCTGTCCCACTGCAGCAGCGGCGCGACATGCAACCGAAACTGGAACTCAGCCATCGGCATCGACTGTGAGAACTGCCACGCCGGACTCAAGTACGGGAGGAACTGGTGCTGGGAGTAGTTGCGGAGCTCTTCCAACAGTTTGGCCTCATCCGCTTCGAACACTTCTAGGCGCTTGGCGGTGTACTCACCCTGCTCGAAATGAGAGAGTTCCTTGCCGAGCGTCGGCCAGATGTCACGCAGAACCGCACGCTGACCCGAGATGAGCGACTTCACGGAGGCAAGCAGATTCGCGAGGAGTCGAGCTAGCTCGATGCCGAACGGGTCGCCGAGGTCAGGGTTGAATGGCTGGCTTTGGCCGACCGCCGGGTAGCGCAAGACGTGGGCCTGTAGTTCCTCGGCGTTCTTGCTGAATGCATACGAGGTCAGATTGAGATTGCGCATCATCGCGATCACCTCGAACGGCCGCATCTCCATCAGCATCGCCTGGCGTCGCTTGTACTCCGCGATCCATGGGTTCGCCCAGCGTGCGGCCGACTCCTGATCGTCCTCGCTGTCCCCCGCTGCCTCCATGGACCTCATGATTCCACCGGCATCCGACACTTCCCGGGGCGGTTCCACTTCCGTGTCCGGCATGACTGGTGGTTCCTCGTACCGAGGAAGACCGTTCAGGTTTCAAAGCTTGGTGACCATCGACCACGACTCCCACGAGTTGCCCTCAGCGATCATGGCGGACGCGGCCTGGTCCCAGTCTGGTCCCAAAGCACGTGCAAGTGCGAACTTCGTGGAGAGACTCGCCGCAGGTTAAAGCCTACTTCTCTTGGTCGGGCTGACAGGATTTGAACCTGCGACCACTTGACCCCCAGTCAAGTGCGCTACCAAACTGCGCCACAGCCCGGTCGCCGCCTGCAACATCGGCAGCGAATCGAAAGCCTACCGTACGCCCAGGGAGCTACCGCTCCCCGCGCCCATCCATCCCGGTGCAGGCCCTGAGCGTGGGCTTCCATCGCCGCGTAGGCCTGCGGGTAGGACGCGAAGGTCACTGCCGTCGGTTTCGGGGGCTGCTCTCGGTCTCTGTCTGGTCGAGCTCCACGAGGCCGAACCTGCCCAAGTAGCTGACCACCACCATCCGATAACAGCGCTCGCACCTCGCCAGCGCCTGCAACGGCTGCCCGAACAACTCGTGTCCGGGAGCGATCACTCTGGCCGCGTCCTGCACGGCCATGGCCGCGTCGTCGGTCGCCAGCCGCACGAACGGATCTGGGGCGTCACCGAATTGAAGGTTTGACGACGTCTCCGCCCCATCGCCCAGTCGCGCCACCAGATACGGATATGACGACTGCTTGAGCCACCACGCCCGCGCGGGACCGACACCCGGCCGAACGACGTCGAGATCGGCCTCGGTCACCTTCCAGCCGAAACCGACGGGGAAATCGTGCACCCGCTTCGCGATGAAGTCGCAGCACTCCTGGTCGTCTCCGATCGCGTAGTTGTCATGGCCACCACGCTGTCGCTCGTCGCACAACCAGCTCCCGTCGTCCCGGCGACTCAGGTCAACGGTGTAGTCGCTCCCCTGCCACGTGATGTCACCGCCGCGTATCACCTCCGCGCCGAGCAGGCCTGCCGCATTCACGGCCTGGGCCAACGCCCAGGGCGTCCACGGGGCCGGAAACTTCGACAGCAGCGCAACGCTCAGCACCGTCCCGCACGGATACGTCGGCCCGCACGAACGGCATGCGATATGGCGGTAGGCCGGCTGATGGCGGTGCAGCGCCTGGGCCAGCAGGAACTGGTACAGGCACACCGGCTCCCCCGGGCGCTTCAGCTCACGCAGAAACACCATCAGCAAGAAGTGGAAATCCTTCGCGTCCTCGATGTTGGCAAACGGCGGAGCGACAAGCGTGTGCACCGCACGATGGTACGGCCGAAGCGGCCCGGCCATGGAAAACCGCGGTACGGGCGCACAGCCTCCGCGCACTTGAAGCTGCTGCGCACCGCGTCGCTCAACGCCGCTTGGCCCCGCGCTTCTCGCGCACCCGCACGTTGATGCGGACCGGCGTGCCCTCGAAGCCGAACGTCTCGCGCAGCCGCCGCTCCAGGAAGCGCCGGTAGCCGGCCTCGAGGAAACCCGTGGTGAACAGCACGAACGTCGGCGGTCGGGCGGTGGCTTGGGTGGCGAACAGGATGCGCGGCTGCTTTCCCCCTCGCACCGGCGGCGGCGTGGCCGCGACCACGTCCTTCAGCCACGCGTTGAGCGGGCCGGTCGGTATCCGCGCGTCCCACGACGCCAGCGCGGTCTCCATCGCCGGCACCAGCTTCTGCACCGCGCGCCCCGACTTGGCCGAGATGTTGACCCGCTGCGCCCACCGCAGCTGCACCAGCTCGCGGTCGATCTCTCGTTCCAGCAACTCACGGCGGTCCTCATCGACGAGGTCCCACTTGTTGAACGCCAGCACCAGCGCCCGGCCCGCCTCGATCACCATCGACAGCACCCGCTGATCCTGTTCGGTGAGGGGCTGCGACGCATCGATCAGCACGACCACCACCTCGGCCGAATCGATGGCCGAATGGGTGCGCACCGAGGCGTAGAACTCCTGCCCGCTGGCCTGCCCGACCTTGCGCCGCAAACCCGCCGTGTCCACGAACCGCCACACCTTGCCGCCCAACTCGATCAGCGAGTCGACCGGGTCCACCGTCGTGCCGGCCACCTCGTGCACCACCGAACGCTGGTCGCCGGCCAGCCTGTTCAGCAACGAACTCTTGCCCACATTGGGCTTGCCGACCAGCGCCACGCGCCGCGGGCCGCCGGCCGCCGGCGCCACTTCGGAAGCCTCGGGCAGGACCGCCAGCACCTCGTCGAGCAGCTCGGCCACGCCGCGACCGTGCATCGCGCTGACCGCATGCGGCTCACCGAGGCCCAGCGACCACAGCGCGGCCGCATCGGCTTCCGACTTTTCGCTGTCCACCTTGTTGGCCGCCAAGAAGACCGGCTTACCCGAACGCAGCAGGATGCGGGCAGCCGCCTCGTCGGCGGCGGTCGCACCAACCGTGACGTCGACCACCAGGATCACCGCGTCGGCGGTCCGCATGGCCACCGAGGCCTGCTCGGCCACGAGCTGCTGCAGGCCCTTGGCGTCGGGTTCCCACCCCCCGGTGTCCTGCACGACGAACCGGCGACCCGTCCACAGCGCGTCGTAGGAGACCCGGTCCCGCGTCACACCCGGAATGTCCTGCACCACGGCTTCGCGCCGCCCCAGGATCCGGTTGACCAGCGTCGACTTGCCGACGTTGGGCCGGCCCACCACCGCCACCACGGGCGCCGGACTGCCCTCGGCGTCCGTGTCAACATCGAAGCCGGCGGACTCCCAGTCGCTTTCGTCGGTCCAGCTGCCGTCCCCCGTCACCGCATTGCCCCGCTTCGCTGCTCCACCAAATCCAGAAGGTGGGCGATCACCTGCGCCTCGGTCATCTCACTGGTGTCGAGAACCACCGCGTCGGGGGCCGCCCGCAACGGTGACAACGGCCGAGTGGAATCCAGATGGTCGCGGCGGCGCACGTCGGCCAGCACCGCCTCGTAGTCGTCGGCCAAACCCGCTGCGACGTTCTGGTCGTTGCGCCGCCGGGCCCGCGTTTCGGCCGATGCGGTCAGAAAGGCCTTCACCGGCGCGTTTGGCAACACTACCGTGCCGATGTCGCGGCCCTCGACAACGACGCTGCCCGAGCCCGCGGCCATCGCCCGCTGCAGCCCGACCAGCCGAGCACGCACGGCGGGCACCGATGACACCGCCGAAACGGCGCAGGTGACCTCGGCCCCGCGGATCTCGGTTGAGACATCCTCGTTCCCAAGGCAATAGCGGTTCCCAGCCGGGTCCAAGTCCACCGAAATCTGCACCGCCGATGCGATCGATTCGACGGCTTGCGGGTTGGTGGGATTCACACCGGCGCGCAGCGCCGCCAGCGTCACGATCCGGTACATCGCCCCCGTGTCGAGATATCGCGCCCCCAGTGCGCGGGCCAATCCCCTTGCGACCGAGGACTTCCCGGTTCCGGCCGGCCCGT
>JAQTVU010000269.1 GCA_028706695.1 Mycobacterium sp. | reverse complement strand
TGGTCAGTCCGTACGCCTTCTCCGGCCTGTCGTTCTTCCACACCATCGAATACCAGATGCGGCACATCGACCGGCTGCTCAGCGAAGTGCGGCGCCGGGGCGCGGCCGAATTCGAGGTGACCGAGGAGGCCAATGCCCGGTTCCTGGGTCGGATGACCGCCAAGCTCGGCAAGTCCCTGTTCTACGTCGGTGAGTGCGCCACCTCGCGGTCCTACTACTTCAACCCCGACGGTGAGGCGACATTGTTACGGCCCACGTCGACGCTCAATGCGGTGCACGAGGCGTCGCGCTTCCCGCTGAGCGATTACTCGTTCCGCTGAGAAATGGGGGCGGGAGGCGCGTTAAAGCCAGAGCGATTGCTCGGTCGCGCATCTGTCGGAGAAGACGGCGGGCGTCCTGGCCGGCTGGGCGCGGGCGATCCGGGTAGGCTACATCGACTGCAGTTCAGCCTGGGAGGTGAGCGTCATGCCAACCTGCGGAGTCTTGTCAATTGTCCCCTTTCATTGGGTATCGTGGCACGTCTCATCGACCGCGACGAAGCGTGCGCGTTCTAGCTGACCCAGGAGAACAAGACGACAATGGCTGAGCAACCGATTAGCCCGGTAAAGACGCGGACACGCTTCGACCACATCCAGGCCCACTACGACGTTTCCGACGACTTCTTCGCCTTGTTTCAGGACCCGACCCGGACATACAGTTGCGCGTATTTTCAGCGGCCGGACATGACGCTGGAAGAGGCCCAGTACGCCAAGATCGACCTGAACCTGGACAAGCTGGACCTCAAGCCGGGCATGACACTGCTCGACATCGGCTGCGGCTGGGGCACCACCATGAAGCGCGCCGTGGAGCGGTTCGACGTCAACGTCATCGGCCTGACCCTGTCCAAGAATCAGCACGCCCGCTGCGAGCAGATCCTCGGCGAGCTCGACACCAACCGCTCGCGGCAGGTACGGCTGCACGGCTGGGAGGACTTCAACGAGCCGGTCGACCGCATCGTGTCGATCGAGGCCTTCGAGCACTTCGGCCACGAGAACTATGACGACTTCTTCAAGCGGTGTTTCGAGATCATGCCGGAGGACGGCCGGATGACCGTCCAGAGCAGCGTCAGCTACCACCCCTTCGAGATGGCAGCGCGGGGCAAGAAGCTGACCTTCGAGACGGCCCGCTTCATCAAGTTCATCATCACCGAGATTTTCCCGGGCGGACGGCTGCCGTCCACCGCAATGATGGTCGACCACGGCAAGAAGGCGGGTTTCGTCGTGCCCGAACCGTTGTCGCTGCGCCCGCACTACATCAAGACCCTGCACGTCTGGGCCGACACGCTCGAGTCCAACCGCGACAGGGCCATCGAGGTCACCTCGGAAGAGGTCTACAACCGCTACGTAAAATACATTCGTGGCTGCGAGCACTACTTCGGTGAAGAGATGCTGGATTGCAGCCTGGTGACCTACCTCAAGCCGGGAGCCGTCGCCTGACGTTGCGGTCCCGAACGCCACTCGCGGCCCGGTCAGGGCGAAACGACGCAACCGCTCGGAGCCTTGGTCAATTCCGGACGCCGAAAAGCGACGGGTGAACGGAGGTCCTTCCCGGTCGGGACTTCGGTCCCTATCGGCGCGGCCGGTGAACGGCTCGAATGAAGGTGTGACTGTGACATCTCCCGCGACGGTGCGAAATTCTCCAGCATCCGTTGTCGGCGCGGACGTAATCCACATCGAGGCGCATCCGGCGTGGATTTCGGCGCGCCGGCATGAAGCTGAGCTGGCCGCGGCGACGCGCCGCCACCCGTCGTCGACGGCGCGCTCCTCACATCGGGCTCCACCGCAGGCTCCGTGGCCGCGTCCGTGACCGGAACAGGGGCACGTACGCCAGTCCGGAAAACGGTGGCGGCGGCCGTCGCCCTCATGCTGTGGGCTGGTACGTCGGCCGTGGCAGCGGCCGATGCCGGGCGTCCGCAAGCCAAGCCCGACGAACGGGCGGCGGCTCTGATCCGGCCATCCATCATGTATCTGGCCGGAGAAGGCCACGGGCTGGTCCGGTTGCCCGACGGTGCGGTCCTGTCGCAATTCGGGCGGGGCTCCACCATGCCGTTTCTGGCCACCTGGAACTGCACGGCTTTCGTCGTCAACCCCGACGGTTGGGTGGCCACGGCAGGCCACTGCGTCGACCCGGCGAGCGCAACGCTGCTCATCCTCAAACGGGCCGCCGAGGAGTATCGAAGCGAATTTCCCGATGCTCCCGAGTCAAGCGATGCCGCAACCACTTTGGAGTGGCTGCAGAAGAACGCGAGGATTGAAGGCGACACGCCAGGGCAGGGCGCTCATGTGAGCATCACGCTGATGTCTGGTACGGGAAAGAAACTCGTCGACAAGATGGTTGCCAACGTCGTCGATTTCCGGCCGCTGGGAGGAGGCGACGCCGCGCTTCTCAAGGTCGCCAAACACAACGTCCCGTCATCGGAACTCGACACCGACGCCGACGTCACCATCGGTACGCCCGTTCTGGCGATCGGCTTCCCTGAGAGCACCCAAAACATCACCGGCCCTTCGCTAGATCCCACCTACAAAAGCGGCAAGGTCAGCAAGAAATCCGTCGCGGGACCGAATCCCGCGTACGAGGTCGACGCGGCGATGACGGACGGCATGAGCGGCGGTCCCACCATCGGGCTGAACGGCAAGGTACTCGGCATGAACAGCTTCGCGCCCATCGGCGAGACACAGCCGTTCAATTTCATCACCCCTGCCGACGGCGTGGCTACGCTATTGGCCAGCAAGGGTGTCAAGCCGATGCTCGGGCCCGCTGATCGGCTGTATCGCAAAGGACTTGCCGATTTCTATGCAGGTCACTACACCGATGCTATCGACGAGTTCGACCAGACCATGGCCATGTCGCCGGGCTATCCCGGCGCCGACGAGCTCAAGACTCTCGCGGTGAATCTGCGCCTGCAGTACGGGGATGCCTCCTCGTTAAGCGGGCAGAATCTGTTGTGGTACATCCTCATCAGCGTGTCGTCGGTGCTCGGCGTCGGCGCGGGAGTGACCTTCCTCGGCCTCAAGAGGCACGGGCCCCCGCATCTGGCGCCGGAGATCCAACCGCTGCGCCTGATTCCCACGCACGACGCGGAGCTCGCCGAGCCCCACTTCTGAGCGCATTGCGGAGCCGAGCATCATCCGGACGAGCAGTACTGCCCGAACTGCGGCAAACACATAGATCTTCCGGCGCCCGCGCCAGATCATCCGGCACCGGCCCGGGGAGCCGGGCTGACATCTTGACGCACGACAGGTCGTGATGAGCGCGCCTGATTGTCGACCAGATTGGCCGCCGGGTTCGACGACGCGGTGCTTCGCACCTCGACCAGCGAAACGTCGTACGGGCTGGCCATGATCGCGCTGGGGGCGTCGGCGAAGTTAGCGATCTGCATTTGCACCCGGTCTGCGATCGGGCCAACGACTCCGGATCGCGCGTAACGATACGTCGTTGCCGCAGTTAGGGGGCGGTGTGAACATGTCGCCAATCTCCTCACGGCGTCTCGATCGGCTTGGAGTTGCATTTGACCTGCGCAGTCCCACAACGTCCAATCCAACGGCGCCGCACGGGTTTAAGTCATGTTTGGAAAATGCGCAGACCCCAAGCGGGAGGCAAGGGCTGCGGGCGATGGGGCCGTTGGTCGCCTGGTTGCGGGACGCGAAGGCGCCCGCGGTTGAGGTGGCGGCGATGGTGAGGGGGTGGAAGCGGTCCCGGCCCCGCCTGGACGCTCGCAGAAAGCGGTCGCACTCGGCCGAGCCCCGAGCCGGTTCGCCGGCGCGGCGGTCGCTCCCGTCACAGTCCAGAGCCGGCAGCCCCGCAAGAACGTTGCCTTTCGCGTTGAGCGTCGCCGTTCGTGCCGAACGACGTTGCGCCGCAACGTCGACCTTGAACTCGCCTGACGAATTAACAAAGCTCTTCGGCGTCGGTACCACTTTTCAGTGACTGCCCAACTCTCGCCGCCGCCCGCGCGACACTGACTGACTGAAGTCAACGATGCCAGCCGAATTGCCCTGAAAATTCAAGAGGCGTGGCCCGCGCGTTGCCACACCCCACCGTGCCCGGTCAGTGAAGGAATCCAAGCCAGTGGGCGACGATGCCGAACAGGTTGTGCTTGGAAATATCGGTGGTCAACAACGTGACCGCAGCGACACCTAACGAGACCATTGCCACCCATATCGCGGTCCTGGCCATCCGAATGGACCGCAGCGACGACGTCAGCGACGCCGCCGCCGTCAGGATACCCCGGTAGTCATCGTCCGCGGCCCTCAATGTGTCCAGCATTCGCGTCTGTTCATTGAGCAGGTGTGCGTTCATGTTGATCGACTCACGTGGCCGACCACCATGTTTGGCAAGTTCCGCGACGAGATAGGGCGAATCTTGGAAGAAAAACTGTGCGTGGTCGCGCCGCCAACCGCGCGCGTTGTATGCGCGAATATCCCGGTCGATGCTGCTCATGTCGATGCTGAGGGTCAGCAGGCTTGCTCGCAGACGTTCCAACTGTCCGTGTTGGCGAGCAGCGTCTCGCATCGACGCGTAACGCCCGTCGCACACGTCAAGCATTTCGCTGATCGACAATCGCAGAAAGTAGTCCTCAATCGCCTCTTGGACGTAGTGCGCTATTGAGCTGTCACTCTGGCCATATCCATGGGACGTCAGTCTCGTCGCGGTAAACATTCAGCCGCGAGTTTGACCTGGAGGTTTGTTCGCGTTCGAGCTGTTGGTCAGCCGGGGGCGAGTTCGGGTGGCATCCAGGGTCGGCCGACGATGGCGTCGTGCAGGACGCGCAGCCCG
>JAQTVU010000268.1 GCA_028706695.1 Mycobacterium sp. | reverse complement strand
AAGCTGACCCCGTCGACGGCGCGGACCTCCCCGACGGTGCGGCGCAGCACCACGCCTTTGGTCAACGGGTAGGTCTTGACCAGGTCGCGCACCCGCACGACGACCGACGAGTCGTGGGGCTCGGCCCGGTGCGCGGCGGTGTTGACCCCGTAGATGTCGGCGGCGCTGCGCCCGTTGACCCGGCCGGTGCGAATGCAGGCGGCGCGGTGGCCTGCCGCGACCAGCGTCAAAGCCGGCTCCTCCGTCCGGCATTCGTCGATGACGAGCGGGCAGCGCGGCGCGAACGGGCATCCCGGCGGCAGGCCGGTCAGCGGCGGCGGTGCCCCCGGGATGGGCACCAGCCGGGCGCCCTGTGTCGCGTCCAGACGCGGGACGGAGCCCAACAGCCCCACCGTGTAGGGCATCTGGCGGTCGCGGTAGAGGTCGGACACCGCGGCGGATTCGACGACCCGTCCGGCATACATCACCAGCGCGCGGTCGGCGAACTCGGCGACCACGCCCAGGTCGTGGGTGATGATGAGCACCCCGGCGCCGGTGAGGTCGCGCGCGGTCTTGAGCAGCTCGAGGATCTGCGCCTGCACGGTGACGTCCAGCGCGGTGGTGGGTTCGTCGCAGATCAACAGGTCGGGATCGTTGGCGATCGCGATGGCGATCACGACGCGTTGCCGCTCCCCGCCGGAGAGCTCGTGCGGAAATGCGCGGGCACGGCGCCCCGGCTGCGCGATACCGACCAACTCGAGCAGTTCCACCGCGCGCCGGCGGGCGGCTTTTCTGCCGATCCGCGGCTGATGCACCTCGATGGCCTCGGCGATCTGGTCGCCGACGGTGTAGACGGGGGTCAGCGCGGACATCGGATCTTGGAATACCATGCCCACCGCCTTGCCGCGGAACCGCGACATCGCGCGGTCACCCAGTCCCAGCAGCTCGGTGCCGTGCAGCCGGACCGAGCCGCGCACGTCGGCGTATTCCGGCAGCAGTCCCACGACGGCCATGGCCGCTACCGACTTACCCGACCCGGATTCGCCGACCATCGCCACGACTTCCCCCGGCTCGATGTCGTAGCTGATGCCGCGCACCGCGGTCACCGGCCCGCCGTCGGTCGGGAACGAGACGGCCAGCTCGCTGACCTGAAGCAGCTGGCTCATCGCGCACCGCCGCGGACCATCGCGCTGCCCGGGTCGAGCGCATCCCGCAGGGCGTCGCCGGTCAGGTTGGCGCACATCAGGACCAGGACCAAAACCCCGGCGGGAAACAAGAACACCCAGGGGAACGTGGTCGCGGACGGGGTGCCGTTGGCGATCAGCGTTCCCAGGGACACATCCGGCGGCTGAATCCCGAAACCGAGGTAGCTCAAGCCGGTTTCGGCCAGGATGGCCGAAGCGACGTTGAGGGCGGCGTCGATGATCAGGATCGAGGCCACGTTGGGCACCACGTGGCCGATGATGATCCGGCGGCTGGACACGCCCATATACCTTGCGGCGCGGATGAATTCACGCTCACGCAAGCTCATGGTCATGCCGCGCACCATGCGCGAGCTGACCATCCAGCCGAAGCCGGCCAGCAGCACCACGAGCATCGCGACGCCGGCCGAGCCCTTGGCCCGCGGCGACACGATGGCGATGAGGATGAAGCCGGGCACCACCAGCAACAGGTCGACCACCCACATCAGCACCCGGTCGCGCCAGGCCCCGAAGTAGCCCGCTACCGAGCCCACGGTGGCGGCGATGCCGGTGGAGATGAACGCCACACACACCCCGATCAACATCGACTTCTGCGTGCCCCGCAGAATCTGGGCCAGCAGGTCCTGGCCCAAGGCGTTGGTGCCCAGCCAGTGCCGGGTGTTGGGCGGCTGCAGCAGCGCGTTGAAATCGAGGTCCTCGTAGGAGTAGGGCAGCACCGCGGGCAGCGTGTAACAGCCGACGAACAGCAACATCAGCAGGGTCAGTGAGGCCACGGCGGTGCGGTTGCGCGCGAACCGGCGCAGCACCAGGGTGCGGTGGGAGGTGAAGACCGCCGTTTCGGGCACCGGCTGGGCGGTCATGACACCCGGACCCTCGGGTCCAGCGCCGCGTAGATGACGTCGGAGAGCAGGCCGGCCAACAGCACCACCGCGCCGGAGAACAGCGTGATCGCCGCGATGATGTTGGTGTCTTGGGTCGCGATACCCACGATCAGCCACTCGCCCATGCCGTGCCACCCGAAGATCTTCTCGACGAAGACGGCCCCGGTGACCAGCCCGGCCACCCCGTAGGCGAACAGGGTCGCCAGCGGGATCAGCGCCGTGCGCAGCCCGTGCTTGAACAGTGCGCGCCGGCGGGTGAGGCCTTTGGCGCGGGCGGTGCGGATGAAGTCCTGGCCCAGGACGTCGAGCATCGCGTTGCGCTGATAGCGGCTGTATCCGGCCGCGGCGACCAGCGTCAGGGTCAGCGAGGGCAGGATCAGGTGCCGCAGCCGGTCAAGTAGTTGCTCCCAGGCGCCGCTGGTCACGCCCGGTGACGTCTCCCCGGTGTAGTCGAAGAGGTGGGCGTCCACGGCCCAGTTCACCCGCAGGGCGGCCAGGATCAACAGGTTGGCGATGACGAACGTCGGGGTGCTGAGCACCAGCAGCGCCACCGCGGTGACGAGGCGGTCACTGAGCCGGTACTGGCGAATGGCGCCCCACGCGCCGGCGACCACGCCCAGCACGGTGCCCGCCACCGAGCCGATGAGGAGCAACCGCACGGTGACGCCGACGCGGCGCCACAGCGTGGTGCCGACGGGTTGGCCGGTGATCGTCGTCCCGAAATCGCCCCGGGCGGCGTGCGCGGCCCAGTTCGCGTAGCGGATCGGGATCGGCTTGTCCAAGCCGAGCGCGTGGGCCTTGGCGTCGAGGACCGCCTGCGGGGGCCGCGGGCTGCGCTGCATCAGGCTGTCCAGCGGCCGGAAGGCAAAGGAGGTCAGGCAGAAGGTCAGAAACGACGCCAGCGCCAGCAGCACCAGGTAGTTGAGCAACCGGCGCGCCAGGAAGCGGGTCATGCCCGACCTTCCCGACCGTGTCGCATTGGGACAGGTTATCGAGCGAGCGGCGTGGCGGCGCGGCGGCAACGCCGGGGGTCGTCTGCGCCACCGGCAAGCCTCGGCGAGGTCAGGGCGGAAGCGCTCAGTCGGCTGAGCCGTAGGGGCGGGTGAGAATCTCCAGGGCATGCCCGGCGGGATCCAGGAAGTACACCCCGCGCCCGCCGTGGTTGTGGTTGATCTCCCCGGGCCGGCTTTGACGCGGGTCGGCCCAGTGCTGCAGTCCGCGCGCCCGGATCTTGCCGTAGATGGCGTCGAAATCCTGGTCGGAGACCAGGAACGCGTAGTGTTGCCGGGCGATGTCCTCGCCTTCGGAGACATCCGCGTAGTCCAGGCTGACGCCGTGCTCGAGTGCGACAACCATGAAGTGGCCGAACGGTTTGGGGCTGGGCAGGCCGAACAGGTCGGCGAGGAATTCGGCGGACTTTCGTTTGTCACGGGCCGCGACGATGGTGTGGTTGAAACTGATGGGCATGATCGTGTCCAGTCAACCACTGCGTCGGCCCGCGCGCGAGATGCCGGCAGCATGTGGGTTGCTTCGTCGGGGTTTTGGCGAGAAAGCGCGCCGCCGACCCGAGCGGGTGGTCTGGGTGTCAGGACGCGCGTTCGTTGACGCTCGCGGGGGCGGAAGGCTGCCCCTTGCGCAGCGTCGCCAGCAGCTCGCGGTACGGCCCGACCAGGTAGACCGTGTCCCCGGCGCGCAGCCAGGCATCCCGCCGGGGGTGCAGGTTGACCGGCGCATCCTGCCGGGTGATCGCGATGACGCGGGTCTTGGTGGACAGTTCGAACATCCGCAGCCCGTCAAGCTCACTGCCCGCCGCGACGTGCATCGCGCCGACCATGAAGGAGCGCTGCCCGACGGAGAACGTTCCCCGTACCTGAAGGCCCATGGCGGCGCCCATGAACCACGGCGCGGCCAGGTCGACCGTCGAGCGAACGTGATCGAAACCGAAGCGCTGCGCCACCGCGCTGCTCAGCGCCCGGTCGAAGATGCGCAGCACGATCGGGACGTCGGGCCGGTGGACTTCGGGCATCACCCGCGGACCCAGCATTTCGCGCAGCACGATCCCGGTTTCGATGTTGACCATGTCGTCCTGGGTGAGCACCGCGACCGCGCGGGCATGCGCGATGCGGGCCGATTCCAGCGTCTGGCGTAGCGTCGCGTCCCCGAAGATCACCGGCACGTTCAGGTCGGCCGCCGACGACAGGAACCGGCTGTTCTCGTCGCGCTCGATGACCGCCACGTCGCACCCGGCGGCGATCAGGTCGCCGACGACGCGGATGCCGAACGCACCCAGCCCGACCACGATGACGTGGTTGCGCAGATGGCGTGCCTGCCGGCGTCCGGCCGCGTGGGCGAAGCGGCGCGACAGCAGCAGGTCGGCGATGAAGGCGACCAGAAGGGCAGTGGTGGTCACCCCGGCGAACATCAGGGCGATGCTGAACAGGCGCAGCCAGGTGGGCTGGTACAGGAAGCTGAAGTCGCCGTAGCCCACGGTCGCGATCGTCTCGGTGCTGAAGTACAGCGCATCAAGCCAGGTCATCTTGTGGTTGGGCTGGTAGTTGAACCGCAAAATGACCGTCGACCCGATCCACAGCAACAGCGCGGCGGTCAGCGCCCGGTAGAACATGGGGTTGACCCACGGTGTCGGCAAAGTCGGGATCTGACCGTTTGACCTGGGATGTTGCGGGTGTGACACGCGAGGCCGGTGTGGTTACAGGACGGTCACGGCAGGGCCGGGGATGATCACAGTTCCTACGCCGTT
>JAQTVU010000008.1 GCA_028706695.1 Mycobacterium sp. | reverse complement strand
ACCACGGCGATGCGGTGCTCCGAGCAGTAGCGCAGGATCGCCCCGACGGCGTCTTCGCCGTCGGGGCCGCCCGGCAGCAACACGGCGTCGGGCGCGTCCTGCATCCTGCAGTCGCCGCGTCGCAACAGATCCAAGGTGGACTTGCCGCCGGCATGCAGCAACCGGTCCCGGTGAGTGACGCGGCAGTGCTCCGCGCCGACGACCCTGCTCAGCGCGTCACGGTCGGCCTGTGACAACGCCGACGGGCGCAGCCGCACCCGGTCGGCGTCGAGTTCGGCGCGGTCGGACTCCGGCAGGTCGAGTGCCTGTTTCAGCAACGAGCGGATGGCCTCGGAAAGCGGTTTGGCCGCGGCTGGGTCCCCCCAGGCGTTCCATTTCATCGGCGGGAGCAGTTCCTCCGGTTCCTCGAAGTGACCCACGCGTTACAGTATTACAGATGTTGTCAATCAGTAATGCCCCATCGGACACCGAGGAACGGATCCTTTCGGCCGCGGCCAGCTGCGTGGTCCATTTCGGCGTCGACCGGGTGACGCTCGCCGAGATCGCGCGGCGGGCGGGCGTGAGCCGCCCGACGGTGTACCGGCGGTTTCCGGACACCAGGTCGATCGTCGCCGCGCTGCTGACCCGGCACGTCGCGGCCGTGATACGTGACGCCCCGTTGCTCGGCGACGATCGGGAATCCCTTGTCGCCCAGATTGTTACGGTAGCCGGTCTACTGCGCGACGACGAACTTGTGACGGCGGTGCTGAACTCGGAACTGGTACCGACCTACATCGTCGAACGCCTTGAAACCAGTCAGCACATGTTGATCGACGCCCTCGCCGAACGGCTGCGGACCGCCCAGCGCCACGGCAGCGTCCGTGGCGGCGATGCGCTGCAGATGGCCGCCATGGTGCTGCTGATCACCCAGTCGACCATCCAGTCCGCCCAGATCGTTCGCCCGATCCTCGATGCCGATGCGCTGGCTGCCGAACTCGCCCGTGCCTTGAACGGATATTTGTCATGACGGCCTCCGCCCTCAATGCGGCGCGCCGCGCCGCCGACCTGATGGCACTGGCCGAAGGGGAGCGGCCCGACGTGATCGTGATCGGCGGTGGGATCACCGGTGCGGGTGTCGCCCTGGACGCCGCCGCCCGGGGCCTGCGCGTGACGCTCGTGGAAAAGCATGATCTGGCGTTCGGCACCAGTCGCTGGAGCTCCAAGCTCGTGCACGGCGGGCTGCGCTACCTTGCCGGCGGCCACGTCAGGATCGCCGGGCGCAGCGCCCTCGAGCGCGGAATCCTCATGTCCCGCAACGCCCCCCACCTCGTTCGCGCCATGCCACAGGTGGTCCCGCTGTTGCCGTCGATGAGTCGCAGCAACCGCGCGTTGGTGCGTGCCGGATTTCTGGCCGGCGATGTATTGCGGATGCTGGCGGGCACGCGGGCCGCGACGCTGCCCCGCTCGCGCCGGGTGCCCACCGCGCGGGTGATCGACTTGGCGCCCAGCGTTGCGCGCGACGGCCTGGACGGCGGGCTGCTGGCCTTCGACGGGCAGTTGATCGACGACGCCCGACTGGTCACCGCGGTGGCCCGCACCGCCGCGCAGCACGGTGCGCGAATCCTGACCTACGTGGCCGCCTCGCAGGCCACCGGGACGTCGGTGCGGTTGACCGACCGGCGCAGCGGGCAGTCGTTCGACGTGTCGGCGGGGGCGGTCATCAGTGCCGCCGGGGTCTGGGCGGGCGAGATCGACGGGTCGCTGCGGCTGCGGCCCAGCCGCGGCACCCACCTCGTTTTCGACGCCCGCGCCTTCGGCAATCCCATTGCAGCGCTGACGATTCCGATACCCGGCGAGCTCAACCGTTTCGTATTCGCCATGCCCGAGCAACTCGGCCGGGTGTACCTTGGCCTGACCGATGAGGCGGCGCCCGGACCGATTCCCGATGTGCCGCAGCCGTCTTCGGAAGAAGTCACGTTCCTGTTGGACACGGTCAACACCGCGGTGGCCACGGCCCTTAGCCGCGCCGATGTCATCGGCGCCTATGCCGGTCTGCGGCCGCTGATCGACAGCGGCGCGGGCCGTACCGCCGATGCGTCGCGCGAGCACGCCGTGGTGGAGTCGCCCTCCGGTGTCATCAGCGTGATCGGCGGCAAGCTGACCGAATACCGCTACATGGCCCAAGACGTCCTGGACCGCGCGGTCCGCCTGCGACGCCTGCCCGCCGCGCCGTGCCGCACCCGCAACCTGCCGTTGATCGGGGCGCCGGCCAACCCCGGCCCGCCCTGTCGACCCGTTGGCGGGTTGCCGGCCTCGCTGGTGCAGCGCTACGGCGCCGAGGCGGCCCGCGTGATCGCCACCGCCACCTGCGAGCGCCCTCTCGGGCCCGTCGCCGAGGGCATCGACGTGACCCGGGCGGAATTCGAATACGCGGTGACCCACGAGTGCGCGCTGGAAGTCTCCGACCTTGTAGATCGGCGGACCCGCATCGGGTTGGTGCCACACGATCGCGAGCGGGTGGTTGCCGCGGCCGAGGAGTTCTTGGCTTTGCCAGGTTGATATCGCATCCTTGCGGCGCGACTCGCGCCACCGGTACATTGAAGCGGAACCATAGCGTATCGCCTGACCGAGGACATCTGTCATTGGCTGCCAAGAGCGTTGGAAGCGACCGGGCGGCACGCCGGCCATCGGGTCGGTCATCGGGGAAGAATCCCGGGCGCTTTGACCCCTCTCTTGACGCCGCCATCCTCGAGGCCGCGCTGGCGGGGCTGGCCGAACACGGCTACGACCGGACGAGCATGGACGACATCGCGGCGCGCGCTCGGGTGGGCAAGGCCGCGATTTATCGGCGCTGGCCGTCCAAGGCGGCAGTGGTGGCCGATGCGATCGCGCATTGGCGACGAGGGCTCGGGCCGCTGGACCCGCCCGACACCGGCAGCCTGCGCGGCGACATCGACGTGTTGGTGGCCGCGGTGCCGGACTTCGACGAAGCCGCTCTGAGCACGATCAAGGTGATCGTCGGGGTCGCCACGGCGGCGATGCATCATCCCGTACTCTCGGCGGCACTGGACGAGCTTGCGCTGTCCACCCCCCGTCAGATCATCAACGCCGTGCTCGACCACGCGGTGGCCCGAGGCGAGATCCCCGCGGGCCGCGATTTGACGCTGATCCCCGACGCCCTCATCGGCCTCAACGTGCTGCAACTGATGACGGGACAGCCGATCGATCGCGTCTACGTTCGACGCGCCCTCGAACAGGTGCTGCTGCCGCTCACGACCGCCGACGCCGGTGACTAGCCGCTTCTTGCGCGCTGCCACGATCCGTGTCAGTCTTGGCGCGGAACGGAACCAATTCGTTCCGCCTAAATTGTCCGGGGACTGGACGGGAACCCAGGTTCATCGGCCCGGGAACGAAGACGTCGTTCCTGTGGCCGCATCCCGCCGACAGCACCCAATCCGTGGAGGGGAAATGAGCATCAACGTCACGCGGGTTCCCGTTCTCATCGTCGGCGCCGGCGCGGCCGGGCTGGCCACGTCGGCGCTGTCGGCCAAGCACGGCGTTCGGTCACTGCTGATCGAGAAGCGGCGTGAGATCTTCAGCTATCCGAAAGCCCGCAACCTGAGTTTCCGAAGCCTGGAAATCCTCAGGGGCCTCGGTCTTGCCGACGAGGTGCATGCGGTCGCCGACCACGTTTCGGCCATGATGGTCAAGCCGACGCTCAACAGCGCGGAGGAACAACTGGCCATCGACGTCAACGCGATCTTCGCCGGCCTTGACCACCTCACTCCCGAGCCCGCCGCGCAATACTGCCCGCAGAGCAGGCTCGAGCCCATCCTGCTCGCCGAGACGCGCCGGCGGGGTAGCGAGGTGCGGTACGGCACGGAGCTGCTGTCGCTCGAGCAGGACGGGACCGGTGTCACCGCGGTGGTGCGCGATCGGGATACGGGGGAGTCGGAGACCATCGGCGCCGACTACGTCGTCGGCGCCGACGGTGTGCACAGCCCAATCCGGAACTGGCTGGGCATCAACACTTCTGGCTACGGGGCGCTACCGATCTTTTTCGTCTTCGTCTACTTCAGGGCGGCATAGACGAAGTTGGTCTCGCATCTTGCCGACGGCGATGCCGGCCAGGTCCAGAACGCCGACGTGGACGGCGTCTTCCTGGTGGTCGAAGGTGAGCTGGGGATGTTCATCACCATGTACTTCCCCGGCAACGGCGAGTCGGCGGACCAGTTCACACCGCAGCGGTGCCGCGAGATGCTGGCCAACGCGATCGGCGAGCGCATCGACATCGACGTCATCGAGGTCGCGGCCTGGCAGCCCTACGAACAGGTCGCCGACCGCTTCCGGTGTGGCCGAGTCTTTCTCGTCGGCGATTCGGCGCACACCACGCCGCCGTTCAAGGCCGGGGGAGCCAACACCGCCATCCAGAGTGCGCACAACCTGGCCTGGAAGCTGGCCGCAGTGCTGAATGGGACCGCCGCACCGGCGCTGCTGGACACCTACCACGCCGAACGACATCCGGTGGGACGCTTCGCCGCCCGGCAGTCGCTGACCGGCCCGGCGCTTGCGGTGCTGCCCTTGAGCGAGAACCGCCCGCAATTGCCGGCCGACGAAGAGCGCTCGATGTTCGAAGTGCTCATCGGGTACCGATACCGCTCGGCGGCGGTGCTGACCGAGGAGCCCCCGACGGATCCGGAGGCGCTGCAGTTGGTGGGGGAGTTGCGCGGTCAACCCGGCACCCGGGTGCCGCACGTGTGGGTGCGCGGCGGTGTGTCGACGCTCGACCTGCTCGGCCCCGGATTCACCGTGCTCACCGGCGACGAGCGCTGGTGTGCCGCTGCGGATTCGGCGTCGGTGGCCGCGCATCGCGTCTACAGCGACGCGTGGGCAGCGGCCACCGGACTCGCCCCTTCGGGTGTCGTGCTGGTCCGCCCCGATGATTTCGTCGGCTGGCGTGCCGATGCGCTGCCCGACGACCCGGACGCCGCACTGCGGCACGCGGTCTCGGCGCTCCTGGGCCGCTAGCGAGGGTCGGCGAGCAGACACAAAATGGCATCGCCAAAGGGTGTTGAATGAGATTTTGCGTCTGCTCGGCGAAGTCAACTAGCCATCGGCGGACGATTCAGGTGGGTTGCGATGCGGTCGGCGAGGCGGTCAGGTTGGCGTCGCACGTCGTCGATGACGATGGGGATGATCGTCCACCCAAGCTCCTGGATCTTGGCCCACCGCCGTTTGTCGCGGAGCATTTCCGTGCGACCAACATGCCATTCGATGCTCTCATATTCTGCTGCCAATCGCCTGTCCGGCCATGCGAAATCGACGCGCCACAATTCGCCGTCGAATCCGACGATCGGATGCTGCAGCTCAGGCGGCGGTAGCCCGCGATCGAGCATCACCAGTCGGGCCTCGCTTTCCATGGCCGACTCCGCACGGCCATCCGCCAATGGCAGCAATGCGCGCACGGCAACGATTCCCCGACGTCCTCGCTGCTCCTCGATAGCTCTACCAATTTCATCGCGAGTGCACCGCATCGAGCGCAATGCCGCATCCAGCGTCGCCAGTGCCCGCGGTCGGCGCAGCTGCCTTGCGACCTCCACTGCAGTCCATCCCGGTGCCGTCGCTAGACGACCCCCTATTCGTTGGAGCCGGGCTCCAGTGCGTTGGTGAACCATCAAGCCGAGCGTAGGGCGCATGCGTACACCGGGATCCAGTACGTGAATAGCCGTGGTGCTCTCGGTATCGAATCCGTACAACGCCGCGGCAGTGCCCATGCAGGCCACCGCATGCCGCCCCATGAAGACATCCAATGCGGCCAAGCGTCCCAGTTGATCTGGCTGTGTTGCACCGTAAACCCCGTGCCACACGCGGACAAGTCCACCGTTTCGAACCTGAACGTCGAGCTGTTGACGAGTCATGACTGTCAACAGCTGTGCGGTTGTCGCGAACCCGCCGGTTCTATGCAGAAAGTTGAGCGCTTCGGTGTGCACCGCGGAAGCATGCGAAGAACGAGCTCGAATCCGCCAGTCAGACCTGGGGATTAGCCCGGCGAGCAGACACAAAATCGCACGGCGCGGGTACCGCGCGTGCGATTTTGTGTCTGCTCGCCGTTGAAAGGCGAACCCTACAGCGGGATGTTCTTGTGCCGGCCCCGGCGTGCCGGGGCCTGGGCCAGCGCCTCGGTGAGCTTGCTGCGGGTGTGGGCCGGATGGATCTTCTCGTCCACCACGCCGATCTCGATGGCGCTGTCCACGCCGCCGGTGATCCGCTCGTGCTCGGCGGCCAGCTCGTCGTGCAGCGCATCGCGCTCGTGCTCTGCGGCGGCGGCCAGCTTCTTCTTATGCAAGATGCCCACGGCGGCCTTGGCGCCCATCACCGCCACCTCGGCGTCGGGCCACGCGAAAACCTTGGTCGCGCCCAGCGATCGCGAGTTCATCGCAATATAGGCCCCACCGTAGATTTTACGGGTCACCAGGGTGACCCGCGGCACGGTGCACTCGCCGAAGGCGTGCAGCAGCTTGGCGCCGCGCCGCACCACGCCGCCCCACTCCTGGTCGACACCCGGCAGGTAGCCGGGGACGTCGACGATCACCACCAGCGGAATTCCAAACGCGTCGCAGAGTCGCACGAAACGCGCTGCCTTCTCGGCGCTCTCGGAGTTCAGGCAGCCGCCCAGACGCAGCGGGTTGTTGGCCAGCACACCCACGGTTCGGCCGGACAGCCGGCCCAGCCCGACCACCATCGACGGTGCCCATTTGGCCTGGAACTCGTCGAACGGCGTGCCGTCGTCGAGGACCGCGGTGACGATCGGATGCACGTCGTAGGCCCGCCGCGGTGACTCGGGCAGCAGCGCCTTGACGTCGGTGTCCCCGGCCTCGGCCTTGCTGCGGTCGAAATGCCCCTGCTGACAGAACAATCCGACCAGCCGGCGGCCACGCTCGTAGGCGTCGAGTTCGTCGTCGGCGACGATGTGGCAGACTCCGGACTTCTTGTGGTGGGTCTCCGGGCCGCCGAGCGAGGCCATGTCCACCTCCTCGCCGGTGACGCTGCGCACCACGTCTGGCCCGGTGACGAACACCCGGCTCTCCGGTGCCATCACGATGACGTCGGTGAGCGCTGGACCGTAGGCGGCTCCACCGGCAGCGAAACCGACGACCACCGAAATCTGCGCAATGTAGCCTGACGCGCGAATCATGGCCTCGAATACCTGCCCGACCGCGTGCAGCGCCTTGACCCCTTCGGCGAGCCGGGCCCCGCCCGAGTGCCAGATGCCCACGATCGGGCTCTGCTCTTCGATGGCGGTGTCGTAGGCGTTGACAATGTGCGCGCAACCCTCGACACCCATGGCGCCGCCCATCACCGTTCCATCCGTGCAGAACGCGATGGTGCGTAGGCCGTTGACGGTGCCCGCGGCGGAGAGCACCCCGGAGCGGTCACGCTCGTGTAGCAGTTCCACGCTGCCGTCGTCGAAGAAGTTGCTCAGGCGCAACAACGGATCGCGGGGGTCGAGCGACTCGCCAACTGCCTCAGCGGCCATGAGTGTCATCGCAGTCTCCTGTGGTCGGGGATGCCGAAAAGCTGGGTACCGTAAGGGATCAGTACCGCCCGAAGACGATCGCCACGTTGTGACCGCCGAATCCGAACGAGTTGTTGATGGCGTAGTTGTAGTCGCCGGGCCGCGGCTTACCCGCCACCACGTCCAGATCGATCTCCGGGTCGAGATTTTCCAAATTCAGTGTGGGCGGGACGATTTGGTCGCGCAACGCGAGCACGGTCAGGATCGACTCGACGGCGCCGACCGCTCCCACCGAGTGGCCGAGGGCGGACTTCGGCGCGTACACCGCCGGCTTGTTGCTGCCGAGGGCCTTGTTGATGGCCTTGCTTTCGGCCAGGTCGCCGGCCTGGGTGCCGGTGGCATGGGCGTTGACGTGGTCGATGTCGCCCGGGGTCAGGCCGGCCAGCTGGATCGCCCGGCTCATCGCGTGCCCGGCGCGTTCGCCGTTGGGGTCCGGCGCCACCATGTGGAAGCCGTCGGAGGTGATGCTGGCCCCCATGATGCGGGCAATGATGTTGGCGCCGCGGGCGTTTGCGTGCTCTTCGGTCTCGATCGTCATCAGCGCGCCGGCCTCGCCGAACACGAAGCCGTCGCGGTCCTTGTCGAAGGGCCGGCAGGCGCCGGGCGGGTCGTCGTTGTTGGTCGACATCACGATGCGCATCGCGGCGAACGCCGCGATCGGCACCGCTTCGATCCTGGTCTCCACGCCGCCGCAGATCGCCATGTCGGCCTCGCCGAGCACGATCTGCTGCCAGGCCCGGGCGATGGCCTCACAGCCGGAGGCGCACGCCGACACCGGCGTCATCACCCCGGCCTTGGCGCGGCGTTCCAGCCCGACCGCCGCGGCCGCGCCGTTGGGCATGTACTTCTGCACGCCCAGCGGGGAGACCGCCTTGATACCGCGGACGCGCATGTCGTCGTAGCTGAACACCATCTCCTCCGACGAGCCCAGGCCGGTGCCGATGGAGACCATCAGCCGGTTCTCGTCGACCTCGGGGTTGCCGGCGTTCTCCCACACCCGCCGGCCCAAGATGGTGGACATCCGCTGCAGGTAGC
This sequence comes from Mycobacterium sp., assembly GCA_028706695.1. GTDB lineage: Bacteria > Actinomycetota > Actinomycetes > Mycobacteriales > Mycobacteriaceae > Mycobacterium. Next base: position 12,092 of record JAQTVU010000008.1, on the reverse strand, counting down.
CCGTCCGGCGCAGCTCGACGCGCGTCAGCTGACTGTCGAACTCCTCCACCAGGTGCCCGCCGATGCGCACCGGCAGATTGAACTCCTCGACGAACGGGTCGTCGAGCGTACGGATACCACTTTGGCTGTCCTGCAACAACTTCCAGGTGGTCTCCGCGTCGGGTGCCAGGGCGGTGGTCATGGCGACGCCGGTGACGACCACATTGGGGAAAGCCTTCCCCGTAACCAGCTCTGTCATGGGAGTGGCGAACGTTCCTTCCGTGCTTTCTAATACCGTCCGAACGCGATTGCCACGTTGTGGCCGCCGAATCCGAATGAGTTGTTGATCGCGTAACGGTAGTCGCCGTGCCGAGGTTCGCCCGCGACAACATCAAGGTCGATCTCGGGATCAGGGGTTTCGTAGTTCAACGTGGGTGGGATGACGCCGTCGCGAAGTGACAGCACCGTAAGCACCGATTCCAGGGCACCGACCGCGCCGATGGAATGACCCAGCGCCGACTTGGGCGCATACACCGCGGCCCGCTCACATCCGGCGACCCGGATGGCGTTTGCCTCCGCGGTGTCGCCGATCGGCGTGGCGGTTCCGTGGGCGTTGACGTGGTCGACGTCACCGGGGGACAGGCCCGCCAGCTCCAGCGCCCGCGTCATCGCACGGCCCGCCCGCACGCCGTCCGCCGCGGGCGCCACCATGTGGAAGGCGTCCGAGGTGATGCCGGCGCCGAGCAATCGGGCCAGCGGCTTGGCGCCACGGGCCTTGGCGTGCTCCTCGGTCTCGATGAGCAAGAGCGCTCCGGCCTCGCCGAACACAAAGCCGTCGCGGTTCTTGTCGAACGGCCGCGACGCCCCTTCCGGGTTGTCGTTGCGCGTCGACATGGCCCGCATCATCGAGAACGCCGCGATGGGCAGCGCCTCGATCGGGCCCTCGACACCTCCGCAGACGGCGACGTCCGCGTCACCCATGACGATCTGACGCCACGCGTGGGCGATCGCCTCCGAGCCCGAGGAGCAGGCCGACACCGGGGCCATGACCCCGGCGCGGGCCCCGAGCTGCAGCCCGACGGTCGCCGCGGCGCCGTTGGGCATGATCATCTGAACGGCCAGCGGGGACACCTTGCGGGGCCCGCCCTCGTTCATCAGGTCGTAGCTCTCCACGATCCTCTCGGCGCCGCCCAGACCGGTGCCGACCACGACGGTGAAACGGTCGGGGTCGACTTCCGGGCTGCCTGCCGTCTCCCATAGCTGACCGCTGAGCAGCTTGCCCATCCGCTGGACATAGGACATGCGCCGCATGTCCAACCTGCCCATGTGGTTGTCAACGGGCTCCTTGAGGTGTCCACCGATCTTGACCGGCAGGTCCCACTTGGTGACGAAGTCGTCTTCGAGGAGACGGATGCCGCTTTCGCCAGCCAACAAACCCTTCCACGTGCTCTCGATGTCCGGCGCGATCGACGTCGTCGCCGTGACGGCGGTTACCACGACGTCCTTGAAAGGAGCGCCGGGGTAACCGCCATTAGCAGTGGAAGGCTGCGTCACTTGCTTTCCGCTTCCAGCCTCGACTTGACGCCGGCGACGGCTTCGGGGTTCTCCGACTCGATCTTGGCGCGCAGCGCCTCGGCGGCCTCGGGGTTTTCTTCCTCCAGCTTCTGGATGTAGGCGACGACGTCGCCCACCGTGCGCAGGCCAGCCAGATCCTCATCCGGGATCTTGACGCCGTACTTGTCCTCGGTCTGAACGGCGATCTCGACCATCGACAGTGAGTCGATGTCCAGGTCGTCGACGAACGACTTCTCCGGGGTGACCTCGGAGGGCTCGATGCCGGTTACCTCTTCGATGATTTCGGCGATACCGGCGATGATTTCTTCCTGAGTGACGGCCACAGCCTGTTTCCCTTCGTAATGTGTTCTGTGTAAATCGAACTCGTTTGATCTATGCGGTTGTACTGGTCGCGGCCCGGGTTCGGAGCTTGGCCAGCGCGTCCAGGTCTGCGGGCGACTTGACGGCATGGGCCGTCACTCCCCGAAGTTCTCGCTTGGCGATACCGGTCAGAGTGCCCGCGGGGGGGAACTCCACGATCGCCGTGACCGCGTTCTCGCGCAGCGTCTGGATGCACAGGTCCCAGCGCACCGGCTGGGTCAGCTGCGCGACCAGCGCGTCCATCGCCGCAGCAGCCGAGCCTACCGGCTTTCCGTCGCGGTTGGACAAAAGCCTGGCGGTGGGCTCGGCCGTCGCGATCGCGGCCGCCGCTGCGGCATAACCGTCCAGGGCCGACGCCATGTACCTGGTGTGGAACGCACCCGCCACGCCCAGCGCACGCACCCGCGCCTTGGCCGGCGGGTCCTCGGCGAGTTTGTCCAGCGCGGTCAGCGCTCCTGCGGCGACCATCTGCCCGGCACCGTTGCGATTGGCGGGGAACAGGTCGAGCTGCTCCAGGCGGGCCAGCACCTCAGCCTCGTCGCCGCCGAGCACCGCCGACATGCCGGTCGGCTCGGTGGAACACGCCTTGGCCATCTCGACGCCCCGGGCGGCGGCCAGCGCGACGGCGTCGTCGGCGGCCATCACCCCCGCGATCGAGTAGGCGGCAAGCTCGCCGACGGAGTGACCGGCCACGATGAGCTCCTCATCGGCCGGCAGGCCACGCTTGGTCAGCTCCTGATGGGCCAGCAGCGTGGCGGCGACGATCAACGGCTGAGCGACCGCGGTATCGGTGATCTCCTCGGTCGACGCGGTGGCGCCCAGCCGTACCAGGTCCAGGCCGCTGGCCTTCGACCACAGGGCCAACTGGTCGGCGGCACCGGGCGCATCGAGCCATGGCAACAGCATTCCCTCGGTCTGCGAGCCCTGTCCGGGCGTAAGAAAAGCGATCACGTGTCTAAGAGAACACTGTGGAAACGGTTTTAGCGGGTGTAATAGATTATGAACCTCGTCTTAGCTTTTTGTGCACACCCTACAAAACGCCTCTTGAAGCTACATGTTTGATACCGTTTCTTGATCTGTTGCCCGGGTCACTGCGCCTCGGGGCAGTCGCCGCACCGCCCATCAGCGGCAGCGGCACGGCAGGCATGGCGGTGCTGGCAACGGCTGTGGGGTGGGCGGGGTAGTTGAGCTGGCCCACGGTCGCCGCCACTCTTAGCACATAGGCATCGCGCGGCTGCGTCGGGTCACGCCCGGTGAAGTCGGTGATGCGCCTGAGCCGGTACCGCACCGTGTTTGGATGAACGAACAACTTTCTGGCACAAGCTTCAATGGCGCCGCCACAATCCAGGTACGCCTGCAGCGTCTCGATCAGGGTAGGCCCGGCATCGGCCAACGGCCCCATCACGTCGGTGTGCAACGCCACGACCGCCGACGCGTCTCCCATCAGGGCGCGTTCCGGCAGCAGTTCCCGGGCCAGCACCGGTCGCGGCGCGCCGCTCCAGCCCGCGACCGCGTTCATCCCCGAGATCGCTTCGCTGGCACTGTGGTAGGCCGCGGTCAGCATGGGCGCGGTCGGGCCGATGACCACCGGGCCGTCGGAGAAGGCGTGCAGCAAATCGGCCAGGAAACGGTCGGTCGGCGACAACTGGCCCGACACGATGGCCACCAACCAGGTGCCATGGACGTCGGTGAGCGCCGCCCGGCCGTGGCGCGCCGCGATGTCGCGGACGTCCTGGCTGGCCCGCTCGCTGCCGCCCTGGCCGTTGGAGCCGTCGCGGCCGGGCGCGGGCGTCCCGACGACGACCGTCGCCGGCGCGGTGGTGTCCCAGTTCAGCGCGGCCGCCCGCGACAGCAGCGCGGGGCCGGTGTCGCCGCGGACCACCGCATCGACGACGCTGGCCTCCATCCGGCTGTCCCAGGTGCCGCGCGCTTCGGCCGCGTCGGCGTAGGCCGTGGCGGCGGTGAACGCCAGGTCGCGGCTGTACTTCAGGATCCCGACCGTGAGCGCGGTCAACTGCTCTTCGGAACGGGCCAACAGCGGCACCACTTCCTCGAAGAACTCCATGGTTACGCGCACCATGTCCACGCTGTGGCGCAACGGCATCCGGCGAGTCAGGTCCTGGGGCACTAGTTCGAATGCCTGTGCGGTGTAGCTGACGTCGCTGTGCGGGTCGTGCATCCATTCCACGAAGTTCACCACGGCCGTTTGCACCACCAGCGCCACGCTGGCACGCTGGGAGGCTTCCAGGTCGGCGAAGAACGGCAGCCGTTCCTGCATGGCCGACACCGCTTCGGTGGCCAATCGCCCCGAATACTGCTTCAGCCGGCGCAGTAGCGACTCCGGCACGTCCTCGAGAAGTTCGAGCGGTGACCTCGGACGGTTCAAGGGCGCAAACTGGTTGTCCGTCACCCCTAAAACCTACGCTTGATTTATGGAACATTGCCCCAAAGCGGTCGTCGAGTCTTGGCGGTGCCCCAACACGTTCTTACCGGCGACTCGACCGTTATGCCCCCGGCCCGGGATCGGAGGTCTGCTTCGGGGCGGCCTGCACGTCGTCGATTCGATACTGGCGCGCGGCCGCCACCGGCACCGACGGGTCGATCGTCCCATCACACGCCAGCGCCTCCAGCACGGCAACCACCTGTGACTCGGCGTCGGTGTTGAAAAACCGCCGCGCCGCGGGCCGGGTGTCGGAGAAGCCGAACCCGTCGGTGCCCAGCGTGACATAGGTGCCCGGCACCCACGGCCGGATCTGCTCGGGGACCGCACGCATCCAGTCGGAGACGGCGACCACCGGCCCGGCGGCGTCCGTGAGGGCCCGGGTGACGTAGGGCACTGCGCCGGACCGCTCCGGGTGGCGCAGCTTCTCCTTCTCGACCGAGACGCCGTCGCGGTTCAGCTCGCCCCAGCTGGTCACCGACCACACGTCCGCGGCCACGTCCCACTCCTCGGCGAGCATCTCGGCGGCTTTCAGCGCCGACGGCATCGCCACCCCCGACGCCAGGATCTGCGCCCTGTTGGCGCACTGCCGGGCCGCCGGGCGGTAGCGGTAGAGGCCCCGCAGCACGCCCTCGGGGTCGAGGTTCTCCGGCTCGGGCGGCTGCGCGTACGGCTCGTTGTAGACGGTGATGTAGAAGAAGACGTTCTCCGGGTTCGGCCCGAACATGCGGGCCAGACCGCTTTCGACGATGTAGGCGATCTCGTAGGCGAATGCCGGGTCATAGGAAACCACCGCCGGATTGGTGGACGCCAGCAGCTGCGAGTGCCCGTCGGCGTGTTGCAGCCCCTCGCCGGTCAGGGTGGTGCGCCCCGCGGTGGCCCCCAGCAGGAAACCGCGCGCCATCTGGTCGCCCGCGGCCCACAGGCCGTCGCCGGTGCGCTGGAACCCGAACATCGAGTAGAAGATGTAGATCGGAATCATCGGCTCGTCGTGCGTCGCATACGATGTCCCGGCCGCGATGAAAGAGCTCACCGACCCGGCCTCGCTGATGCCCTCGTGCAGGATCTGCCCGACTTCACTCTCCTTGTAGGCGAGCATTAGATCGGCGTCGACGGCGGTGTAGAGCTGGCCGAGCCGGTTGTAGATCTTCAGCGACGGAAACCACGAGTCCATCCCGAACGTGCGCGCCTCGTCCGGGATGATCGGCACGATCCGCGGGCCGATTTCCTTGTCCCGCAACATTTCTTTGAAGGTGCGCACCGTCGCCATGGTGGTGGCGACCTCCTGGTTGCCGGATCCCTTCTTCAGCGGGACATAGATGTCGCGCCCGGGGAGCTTCAACGCCCTGGTCTTCGTCCGGCGCTCGGGCAAGAAACCGCCCAGGGTGCGGCGGCGATCGAGCATGTAGCGGATCTCCGGAGCGTCGGGGCCGGGGTGGTAGTAGGGCGGCAGGTAAGGGTCCTCGTCCAGCTGGGCGTCGCTGATCGGGATCCGCATCGAATCGCGAAACGCCTTAAGGTCTTCCGGCGCAAGCTTTTTCATCTGGTGCGTGGCGTTGCGGCCCTGGAAGTGCGCGCCCAGCGAGTAGCCCTTGATGGTCTTGGCCAGGATCACCGTCGGCTGTCCCTTGTGGTGGACGGCGGCGCGGTAGGCGGCGTAGACCTTGCGGTAGTCGTGACCACCGCGCTTGAGGTTCCAGATCTCGGAGTCGCTCATGTTCTGCACCAGCGCCTTGGTGCGCGGGTCCCGTCCGAAGAAATGTTCACGCACGTAGCCGCCGTCGTTGGCCTTGTAGGTCTGGAAGTCGCCGTCGGGGGTGGTGTTCATCAGGTTCACCAGCGCGCCGTCGCGGTCGGCGTGCAGCAGCGCGTCCCACTCGCGGCCCCACACCACCTTGATGACGTTCCAGCCGGCCCCACGGAAGAACGACTCCAGCTCCTGAATGATCTTGCCGTTGCCGCGCACCGGCCCGTCGAGACGCTGCAGGTTGCAGTTGATCACAAAGGTCAGGTTGTCCAGACCTTCCAACGCGCCGATATGCGCCATGCCGCGGCTTTCGGGCTCGTCCATCTCGCCGTCGCCCAGGAAGCACCACACGTGCTGGTCGGAGGTGTCCTTGATGCCCCGGTCATGCAGGTAGTGGTTGAAACGCGCCTGATAGATGGCGTTGATGGGGCCCAGGCCCATCGACACGGTGGGAAACTCCCAGAAGTCGGGCATCAGCCGCGGGTGCGGGTATGAGGGCAGTCCGCCGCCGGGGTGGCTGTGCTCCTGGCGGAAGCCGTCGAGCTGATCGGCGGTCAGCCGGCCCTCGAGGAAGGCGCGCGCGTAGATGCCGGGGGAGGCGTGGCCCTGGATGAACACCTGATCCCCGCCGCCGGGGTGCGATTTGCCCCGGAAGAAATGGTTGGAGCCAACCTCGTAGAGCGCCGCCGAGGAGGCGTATGTCGAAATGTGGCCGCCCACGCCGATTCCCGGCCGCTGGGCGCGGTGCACCATGATGGCGGCGTTCCACCTGATCCACGCGCGGTAACGGCGTTCGACGTCCTCGTCGCCGGGGAACCAGGGTTCCAGCTCGGTCGGAATGGTGTTGACGTAGTCGGTCGAGGTCAACGACGGGATGGCGACCCGCTGCTCGCCCGCCCGCTCCAGCAGCCGCAACATCAGGTAGCGCGCCCGCGCCGAACCCGAGCGCTCCAGCAGCTCGTCGAAGGATTCCAGCCACTCCGAGGTCTCCTCGGGGTCGATGTCCGGCAGATAGGACGCCACTCCGTCGCGGATGACCCGAACGCGTTCGGGTTCGCTTGTGCTGCTTGGCGTTTTCGCAAGATCATGACGCGCGAACTCGGTGGTCAACTTCCGCTCCTGTGCTCGGCGGTGCGTGTTCGTCTTCCATCGTGCCGCACCCGTGTTTCGGGGGGATAGCCGCACCCGCCGACACGAATTCGGTGCGTAGCGGACGTGCGGAATCGGCACCCGGTAACGTCAGGAGCCGTGCTCACCGGATGGCGCAGGTTCCCTCGCATGCAGGTGGGAGCCGTGCGCAGGCGAGGCGCTCTGGCGCTCGGCTGTGTTGCTGCGGCCCCGATGGGGCTGATCGGGCTCGTGGCGGGCTGTACCACCGTCACCGACGGCGCCGCCGCGCCCGATACGAATCTGGCCCCGGCCTACCGGCAGTCGGTGTCGGCGTCGGCGTCGGCGTCGGCGGCGACTTCGAGCATCCGAGAGTCCCAGCGCCAGCAGTCGCTGACGACCAGGGCGGTGCGCAACTCATGCGAGTCGCTCGCCACCACCAGCAAAGACGCCATCGACAAGGTGAACGACTTCGTCGGGGCATTCAACTCCGGCCGCAGCATCGGTCCCACCGAAGGGCCGGCCATAGAAGCGCTCAACGAGAGCGCTTCCACGGTGGTCAACAGCTTCAGCGATGCGCTGTCCCAGCAACTCAAGGACGCGTTCAACGCTTATGTCGACGCGGCCCACGCGGTGGCGAGAGCCATCGGGACGCACGCGCCGACCGGGGAGTTCAACAGGCGCGTCGATCAGCTCAACGACGCCAAGACCAAGGCGCTGAAGCTATGCCTGGCCGCCTTTTGAGCCACCCGCCCGCGGCGGCATCAGGGAACGACACTAGATGCCACAGCAGCTGCCACATTAGGTAGAAGTATGAACCAAGTCCTGGCTGTGCGACGATAATGCCCATCGCAGAGGCGCGGCAAGTTGAAGGAGGCTCCACGGTGGTCGCGGCGGATCACGCTCGCAAATTGGGCATCCAAAGAGACCAGGTCGTCCAGGAGTGGGGCTGGGACGAGGACACCGACGACGACATCCGCGCGGCGGTCGAAGAGACGTGCGGCCGGGAGTTGCTCGACGAAGATACCGACGAGGTCGTCGATGTCGTCCTGCTGTGGTGGCGGGAGGGCGACGGCGACCTGGTGGACACCCTGATGGACGCCATCGGCCCGCTGGCCGAAGACGGCGTCATCTGGGTGCTGACACCCAAGACCGGCAAGCCCGGTCACGTGCTGCCCGCCGAAATCGCGGAGGCGGCCCCCACCGCCGGCCTGGTGCCGACCTCCTCGGTCAACCTCGGCGACTGGAGCGCCAGCCGGCTGGTGCAGCCCAAGTCGCGGGCGGGGAAGCGGTGATGTTGCCGGTTGGGGCCACCGCCCCGGACTTCGCCCTGCGGGATCAGAATCAGCAGCGCGTCACCCTCAGCGGCTACCGCGGCAGCAAGAACGTGCTGCTGGTGTTCTTCCCGCTGGCCTTCACCGGGATCTGCCAAGGCGAGCTGGATCAGGTGCGCGATCACCTGTCCGATTTCGAGAGCGGCGACCGGGCGGTGCTGGCGATCTCGGTCGGCCCGCCGCCCACCCACAAGATCTGGGCGACCCAAAGTGGGTTCACCTTTCCGGTGCTGTCGGACTTCTGGCCGCACGGCGAGGTCAGCCGCGCCTACGGCGTGTTCAACGACGAGGCCGGATACCCCAACCGCGGCACCTTCGTCGTCGACCGGTCGGGGATCGTCCGGTTTGCGCAGATGAATCAGCCCGGCGAGGCCCGCGACCAGCGGCAGTGGACCGACGCGCTGGCGGCGTTGGCGGCTTGAACGTTTCAGGTCCGCCCGCGAAGCGTGTACCCTGCGGCGGGCATAGGGCGCGTAGCTCAGTGGTAGAGCTCTGGTTTTACACACCAGCGGTCGGCGGTTCGATACCGTCCGCGCCCACCAGAATTAGTGCCGATCAGCTGACGGCCAAGCACCCCCGTCGTGGCCAAGAACATGCCAGCTGAGCTCGCACACCGGTTCGCACGTTCGTCGATTGCGTAGTTCCAGCGGCGAGGCGGTCTTGCCGAAGGGAGAGGCACACCGAGCAGCGTGGCGCCGCGCATGAACCACTCTGGCGCAGACGGGCGTTTGCTGCACGTGAAGCCTGACGGTCAGGTCTGATTGTCAGGTGCGCGCGTTATCGTTCTAGCATGTCTGCGAGTATGGGAGGCAAACGGTCTGCGCGGCCGCGTGTCCGAGCGGAAGTTAAGGCCCTCATTCGAGAGCTTCGCGCACATGGCATGACCATGAGCACGGTGGGCCAGCGGGTCGGCATACCGCACGCCGGCGTTTCCCGCTCTCCCGCCCAAATGGGCGGTCCCGGCGAGCGGCCTGGACCCAAGCGTTGCAGCGTGGATGGCTGTGAGCGCCGGTCGAACTACGGACCGCTTGGTTACTGCCGGATGCATGAGATGAGATACAAGCGCGGCGTCTCACCCGATGCTCCGCCGATGCGGGCACCCGATGGGCAACGAACCTCGTGTGTGGTCGAAGGGTGCGATCGCCCCCGTGGGAGCAGAGGCGGGTACTGCGCACGTCATGGTCGCCGCCTGCGAAACGGCGGTGAGATGGTGCCTGAGTTTGAAGCGCGCATGAAACAACGGCACAAGTGCACCTTTCCCGGCTGCACGCAGCGAGCCTGTTCCGAGGGCTACTGCGCGGCGCACATCCGCCAGCAGCGACCGCATGGCCGCATGGTCGCCATCCGCGAGCGGACAGTGTGGGACGCGTGCACCTACTCCGCCGCGCACCACCGATGCCGACAAATCTGGGGACCGGTCCAGCAGTATCCCTGCCTCGACTGCGGCAAACCCGCCGAGGAATGGGCCTACGACGGCAATGACCCGACAGAGCTGTACGTCGAGAAGACGGACTGGGAAAAGCGCAAGAGCATCGTGCCCTACTCGCGGTTCCCCGAGTTCTATATGCCGATGTGCAAGGCTTGTCACAAGCGCCGCGACATGCGCGAGCTTTACGAGGCATATGCGCAGTTCGGTGAATGGCGCAAGCGCAATCCATGGAAGTGGTAGCAACGATGAGCCGCCGCTTGACGAGACCCGCACAAAAGCCTGCCAGGTTGCGGGCTGCGACAACAAGCAAGTCGAACGGGTGGGTGAAAACGCCCATACCGACGGTGGCCGGGCGCTTCCTATGAGAGCGTCCCGAACACTGACATCATCGGATGTGCGACCGGCGACGGCACAGTCCCTCGGGTACTGCCAAGCCCACGTCTACCGGCACGCAACCGACGGCTGCCTCTCGATGAGGCGTTTCTAGTCCAGGGGAGGCAGCCCGAGAGATGCGTTGCTGTGCGAGAGGAAGCCGACGTCGTTGGGTTGCTGCGCCACTCACAGCGCGCAGCACCGAAAGCGCGGGCCCCTCGAGCCCATCCGAACCGTCTGGGAGACCTACACCTACTACGGGCACACCACCGCTGCGGCGGCCTATGGGGTGCGGCAAAAGCACCGCCCGTGAATGGTCGAGAAGTTCTCGGCGCCGGGCGTGGTGCAAGCCGGACTACCACAGCACCCGCCGGACGACCATGCCGCGCGGCGGGCACCTCGCCGCGTTCGCGCAGCCGGAGTTGTTCGTCGACGACGTGCGTGCATTCTTCGCGACCGCGCGCTTTCAGCGTGAATTAGGCGACGCCAGACGCCGACGCGCGTCGTGTGTTGCACATTCGCCGCGGGAATCAGCCCGGTGCGGCGAAGAACTCCAGCGCGATGCCGTCAGGGTCACGGAAACTCAACCCCGACCCGTACGGCGCGTCCACGATGCCGCCGTGTTCGATCCCCAGTTCGTTGAGCCGGTTGAGCCACCTCTCCAGCTCAGCACGGTTGGCGCAGCCGAAGCCGACGTGATCAAGTCCCACGCTGAACTCGCTGAAGGTCTCGTCCGGGGCGGGACGATCATGTTGATGTATGCCGAACACCGTCCCACCATCCAGCAGCCAGACCATGTGCCGGAATCCCGCGCCGGTGTGCTCGTCGACCACCGGGTCAGAGCCGACCAGGTTGCGATACCAGGGGCCACTGATCTCGATGTCATGCACCGTGACGGCGACGTGGTTGAGTGGTGGGAAGCGCATGCGCCGACTCTAGTCGTAGACGATGCGACGGCCGCGGCGCGCCGAAAACGCGTGTCCCACAGATGGACCCGATGGCCGAAGGTCCGGGCACCGTTGCGGGCTCAGCCGGCCGGCCCGAGCAGCGCGAGCACCCGGTGCAGATAGCATTGCTGGCCGTCGATCAGTCCAGTCGCATCATCGCCCTGCGGCGGCGCACCGTCGAGCATGCCGTGCAGCAAATCATGATGGTCGACTCATGACGGTTTTGGTGGTCCAGTCGGGCCAGCGCGACGTGGCTGGGCCAGCCCTGGGCTAGCGGAAAGGCCCGTGTGAGACGCTGCAGGAGTGCTCGTGGCACAGACCCGGGTCGTCGGCGTGCTGGCCGGCTACCTGGCCGACGTGGCTCTGGCCGACCCACGCCGTGGTCATCCGGTGGCGCTGTTCGGTCGCGCGGCGGCTGGCTTGGAACGTGTCATCTACCGCGACAACAGGGTCGCCGGCGCGGTGCATGCGAGCCTGCTGGTCGGTGTGGTGACGGCGCTCGGCGCGGTGGCGCAGCACAGGGCCGCGCGGCGGGGGCGGCTCTGGTCGGTCGCGGCCACCGCGACGGCGGCCTGGGTCGCGCTCGGCGGCACCTCGCTGGCCCGCACCGGCCGGGACATGGCGCGACTGCTGGACCGCGGCGACATCGACGCCGCGCGGGGGTTGCTGCCCTCGCTGTGCGGGCGCGACCCGGCCCGGCTGGATCGCACGGGCCTGACGCGTGCGGCGCTGGAATCCGTAGCGGAGAACACGTCCGACGCCGAGGTGGCGCCACTGCTGTGGGCGGCGGCGGGCGGCGTGC